>DAOORH010000005.1:0-22939 GCA_035389145.1 Cellvibrio sp. | reverse complement strand
TCGTCGATCATGGTTTGCATCATTTGACGCTCTGGGCTCCACCAGTAACCGTTGTAAATCATCTCGGCATACTTGGGCATCAAACTGTCTTTCAAATGCGCAACTTCGCGATCCAAGGTAATAGACTCAATTGCGCGGTGCGCACGCAACATAATGGTGCCACCGGGAGTTTCGTAGCAGCCGCGAGACTTCATGCCTACATAGCGGTTTTCAACGATATCCAAACGTCCAACACCGTTCTCGCCACCTACTTTGTTCAAATAGGTAAGAACAGTTGCTGGCGACATTTTTTCGCCGTTAATGGCAACAACGTCGCCTTTTTCGTAGGTCAACTCAAGGTAAGTAGCAACATCTGGCGCCTGCTCAGGAGAAACGCTCCAACGCCACATATCATCTTCAGCTTCAGTCCAAGGGCTCTCTAATACGCCGCCTTCATAGGAAATGTGCAGCAAGTTGGCATCCATAGAGTAAGGCGATTTTTTCTTCTTATTGAAGTCAACCGGGATATTGTTCTTCTCACAGTAAGCCATCAAGCTCTCACGCGAAGTCAAATCCCATTCACGCCAAGGCGCGATCACTTTAATGCCGGGCTTAAGTGCATAAGCACCCAACTCGAAACGAACCTGATCGTTACCCTTACCGGTAGCGCCATGCGAAATAGCATCAGCACCGACTTCGTTAGCAATTTCAATCAAACGCTTGGCGATCAATGGGCGTGCGATAGAAGTGCCAAGCAAGTACTCGCCTTCATAAATGGTGTTAGCGCGGAACATGGGGAATACGAAATCGCGTACGAACTCTTCGCGTAAATCGTCGATAAAGATTTGCTTTACACCCAGAGCTTCAGCTTTAGCGCGAGCAGGTTCTACTTCTTCGCCTTGGCCAATATCGGCTGTGAAGGTGATGACTTCACAGTTGTAGTTCTCTTGTAACCACTTAACGATAACTGAGGTATCCAAGCCGCCGGAATAGGCAAGGACTACTTTTTTGATGGTAGACATAGGATGCTCCCGCTAATAGAAATCTGAGTCACTGGCAACCGCGGCGTAGAGTTTCAAGAGCGCGGGCAGTTGGGCGCGGGATTGTACTCGCTGGAGCGCTAAATTCCCACACCCATATAAGGGTTTAAGTGGATTTATTCTGTGGAAAGAACCCCCTCCCAGCCTCCCCCTTGAAAAGCGGGGAGGGGCTGACTCCCAGTGCGATAGTTTTTTGCGAAGCGCAAAGGTACTCCTCCCCTTTGTGAAGGGGGAGGCTGGGAGGGGGTGCCTTACAAACTACAAACCCTCGGCATAACTCAATAGCGCTTTAAGAATATCCAATTGCGGCTCAGTAGTCGTTTCGAGAGATGCCAGTTCTGCCACGCGATGCTGTAAATCGCCCAAAATTAGACTTGCACCCGCACTGGTATCGGTGCGGCGCAAATGACAAAAACTCCGCCACTTTTGGTACTCCAGCGAGCTCAATGTTTCAGGGAAATTACGCGCGCGGTAGCGAAACAGCAGTTCACTTAAGCGGGCATCTTTAAACGCGAAAGTCTTGGTCGCCAACTCAGCGGGCGATGAACGCCTAACTTGCGCCATCAACTTCTTGTCCGCCTCATCAAAAAAACCGCTGTAGAGCATTTGCTCGGGGTCAGTTTTTTCGATGTAACCAATATCACTATAAAGTTCGTAGAGTTTTTCTTGCAGCGCTGCCTGTTCAGCTGCAGATAAATTGCGCAGCTCTTGCCAGTGTTGTTCTAGCTGTGCGCGGTCTATTTTTAGGCGTGCAGCAGTGGGCTCATCCAACATACTTGGCGGCAGGATCATGGGGGACTTATTGAGGTGAATTTCCTTTAAGGCAATGCGCTCCACTCCGGCGGGTAAATCCTCGCTGCGGGTAAATAGACGTTCGCGCAGTTCATCCGCCGGTAACTTGAGCAAGTCACGAGGGCTGGCTGCAAGATTGTAGGCGATCACCGAATTCTTATTGGTGGGATGAATCGCCAGCGGCAGCATAAGCGCAGCATTGCCGTTTTCGCCGGGAAAGCGCGAGGAGATATGCAGCAGCGGTTTATGGCCATCAATATCAATTAAGCTGTTTACAAAGCGCTTGTCGCGCAGGCGATAGGCATAGTCGAAGAGTTTTGGCTGATGAATTTTAATTAACTTGGCCATGGCGATGGTAGCGTAGACGTCCGAGAGCGCATCGTGCGCGGCTTCGTGATTAAGGTGGTTGGCAGCGGTGAGCATTTCCAACTTAAAGCAGGGGCGACCACCCTCGTAGTTCGGCCACTGAATTCCGTCTGGGCGCAAAGCGCGGGTCATACGCACTACATCGATAATGTCCCAGCGTGAATTGCCGTTGCGCCACTCGCGCTCATAGGGATCATAAAAGTTGCGGTAAAGCATGTAGCGCGTAACTTCATCGTCAAAGCGAATCGAGTTATAGCCCACGCCGCAAGTACCGGGGCGACTGAGCTCGGTGTGAATTTTTGCGGCAAACTCAATTTCCGGTAAGCCCTTTTCTAACGCGACCTGAGGTGTTAAGCCGGTGATTAAGCAAGCCTCTGGCTTGGGCAGCGAATCGGGCGTGGGGCGACAGTAGATCATCAGGGGTTCGCCGACAATATTGAGGTTTTCGTCGGTGCGTACACCCGCAAACTGCGAGGGGCGATCCTGCGCGGGCACCTCGCCCCAGGTTTCGTAATCGTGCCAATAGAGGGTATTTTTGGATTCGGTTGCAGCGTTTTGGCTCATTATTGTTCCTTGATAAAATCGGTTATACCAATGAATGCTGTGCTAGTTTCGGGAAGCTGTGGGTAGGCAATTTAACACTTAATAAACACTTTCCCCTATACTGCGCGCTCTTTTCTATAACTCAACTTATTGGAAAAAGCCTATGAATGATCTTGAAAGCCTCTTCGCCAAAAACATCCAATGGGCCGAAGACATTAAACAAAAAGACCCTGAGTATTTCTCAACCCTCGCCAAACAGCAAACGCCTGAATACTTATGGATAGGCTGTTCCGATAGCCGTGTTCCAGCCAACCAACTATTAGATTTAGCGCCCGGTGAACTTTTTGTGCACCGTAATGTTGCCAACTTGGTGATTCACACCGATCTCAATTGTTTAACCGTACTCAACTACGCGGTGGAATTTTTGAAAGTGAAGCACGTAATGGTCACCGGCCACTACGGTTGCGGCGGCGTAAAAGCGGCCATGGAAAATAACAAGTTGGGATTGATTGATTATTGGCTGCGCAATATTCGCGATGTTTATTTCGCCAACCAAACCGAACTTGATGCTATTACTGACGAAACCCTACGCCTGCGTCGCTTATGCGAGCTCAATGTGTTGCAGCAAGTAGACAATGTAGCGCGCTGCAATATTGTTCAAAATGCTTGGGCGCGCGGCCAGAAATTGAGCATTCACGGCTGGGCTTACGATATTCACGATGGCATTTTGCACAACCTACGCGACCCTATCGACAGCATTGAACAAATCCCTGAGCAATATCGTCTTTACTAGAAAACGCCTTTACTAAACAACGCTTTTACTAAAAATCAGTCATTTTTAGTTTATCTAGCAAGGAAGCTAAGCCCCTAACGCCGCAAAAATCCTCGTCTATACTTCAGCCATCTCTCGCAATTGAGTGAGAAGGTAAATCTCATCAAAAAAACACGTTCTATACTATTTACTCTTTTCGCAATCACCAATCAGGGCACAGCTTAGATGCCAGTAACGACGGACTCATACACCCCTCCGGCAACACAAGGCTGGCACCCCAAGCAATACTTATTAATGAGTGTTATTGCACCCTTCGCACTTTTTTTCGCACTCATTACTGCGGTGGAGTTAATCGCCAAACAACAGCATCTGCACGAACAAAGCTTGGTACGCGGCAATCTCGCCGACAAAACCAACGAAGTGCGCACCCTACTCGAATACGAGCTGAATTCCACGCTGCATCTTGCAACAGGTTTAGTGTCTTATATTCAATCAAAACAGGGCGTTTTGGTGGCTACAGAAATTGATCCTTGGCTCACCAACTTACAAGAGCGCGCGCAACACATTCGCAATATCGGCATAGCACCCGATAATAAAATCACCCACGTCTACCCGCTAGTGGGGAATGAAGCTGCGCTAGGGCTTTACTACCCAGACAATAAAGAGCAATGGCCTGCCGTACAAACTGTTATAGCCAATCGACGCCCCATGCTCGCAGGGCCCATTAACTTGCAACAGGGAGGGCTGGGGCTAATTTATCGCATTCCCGTATTTCTCAACGATGAAACTTACTGGGGGCTGGTGAGTACCGTTTTAAATTTTGATGTTATTTATAATTCCATGCATACCCGCGCCCAACAGCTCGGCATAAAAATCGCAGTTAAAGATCGCGATCAAAATAGTCAAATTTTATTTGGCGATGAGGATGTAATTGCCAACAATGAATTGAATTTGAGTATTCCCGGCCGCAACTGGCAAATAGTTTCCAGCCAAGACGAAAGCGATTCGCCGAGCCTGATCAATACTATACGCGTAGGCGGTTGGTTAATTACACTTGCAATCAGCTTGCTCTTTAATTCTTTTTTACGTTCGCTAGCACAACAAAACCAAACCCTGCGCGAACTCAATGAAAGCAAATATCGTTTCTCACAAGCGTTTAAATCTGCACCGCAAGGTATTGTATTAATAAATTACGCTGGGGCCTTAATAGATTTCAACAAAAGCCTTTGTAGCACCCTCGGCTATAGCCAAGATGAATTACATGCGCAAAACTTTTTTACCTTAGTAATAGACAGCCAGCGCGAACGTTTAATCAATATTATTGAAGGAATTTACCCAAGGCCTGGTGATAATCATCAATATGAAACAACCTTGCTGCACAAAAATGGGCAATTGATTAATGTCATTATCAGCCTTGCACCTACCCATACCAATACTTATGAGAGTGATTGGATTGTACAAATTATTGACATCAGCCACCGAATTGCATTTGAGCAACTATTGCAAGAGGAATCGAACTACAACCAAAGTATTCTGCACGCCGTTGTGGACGCCATAATTACCCTAGATGAAAATGGCAATATTCGCTCAGTCAACCCAGCCGCCAGCCGTATTTTTGGCTACACCGAAGATCAATTTATTCATCACCATATCAATCACTTTGTGCAAGACCCGGAATCGGGCAGCATCATGCGCCACATTAAATATCACACCGACAAACGCGATATTAATGCCGATATTAATCATCATATTATTGGCCTAAAAGTAGACGGCCAAGCATTTCCTATTGAACTGCAACTATCTTGCATTTATCGCAAAAAAGAAAAATTATTTATTGCAGCTATTCGCGATATCAGTGAACGAAAAAGTTTAGAACAGCTAAAGTCTAGCGCGCCCCATTAAAACAATCTCCATTGAAATAATCTTCATTGAAATAACTTTCATTAAATATTGTAAAAGCTAGAGTGAATATGGAAACGTCTAATCTGGATAATGCAGTCCCACTCAAGATTCAGCCAGCCTCCCTGACTGAAGAGCGAGTACGCTCACTCTATCGCGGCATACCGCTCTCCATTGGCGTGACCTTAATATTAGTTATCTTACTGACTTCATCGCACTGGAATGTGATTGGTCAAGGTGACTTAATTTTGTGGAATGTTTTAATGATGTGCGCTATTTTTCTGCGCACCGTTAACTGGTTCTTTTGGCGCAATACCGAAGCCAACTTTAGCGCACACTATTGGCTTCTCTGTTTTCGCGCAGGCGCTTTACTTGCGGGAGCCATGTGGGGCAGCGCCTCCTACTTTATGTTTGCCGACTACAACACCACCTATCAAGCACTACTTGCCTTTACCTTGGCGGGCGTTGCCAGCGGATCGCTAACATCCTTAGTCATCGATAAATTTTCTGCTGTTGGTTTTGTAACGCTTGCCATACTGCCACTCAGCATTCGGCTCCATGCAGAGCATGGCCAGATAGCCATGTCGATGAGCATTATGGTCGCGCTGTTTATTATTTTTGTACTCTCGGCGGCTAATCGCGCGCGCAACCAGCTAGAGGAAAACTTCTCACAAAAAACACGCCTCATTGAATGGGGCAATGAGCGTTTGAAACAACAGCAAATCAGTAAAATTATAAGCCAAGCCCAAACACTGTTTATTGCCGACAATGATGACCAAAAAACCTTTGAAAAATTATTGGCAGACACAGTAGCCACTAACACCAGCCAATTTGGTTTTATTGCGGAAGTGCTCTATTCAGAAGAAAACACACCCTATGTAAACATGCTAGCAATGAGCAATATCGCGTGGGACAAACAAAGTGAAGCCGCTTACACCCAGTACAAAACCCAAGGTATGAAATTTAGCAACCTCAACACTTTATTTGGCGCAACCCTTACGACTGGAAAGCCCATTATTAGCAACTCTCCCGCCACTGATATGCGCGCCACAGGAACTCCCAAAGGGCACCCCGCACTTACTGCATTCTTAGGTATACCTATTTTTAAAAATTCACAACCAGTGGCAATCTTGGGGCTAGCCAATAAAAAGGAAGGGTACAGCGAAGCAGATATTGATTCACTCAAACCCATTACTCATTTAATTTCACAATTTATGATTGCACTAGAGCATCGCCGCCAGCATCTTATTGATGAAGAAAATATTAAGCGCCATGCAAGACACACTCAGGCGATTTTAGATGGCGCATTTGATGGCATCATTACGATTGATGAGCAAGGCGTAATTGCGAGCTTCAATCACGCTGCAGAAGTTATTTTCGGCTACCGTGCTGAGCAGATTATAGGAAATAATTTGTTGCAATTAATGCCACGACATAGCCGCGATTCAACCGCAGACCAAAACCCCATCAAAAACCTAAACAATAGTTTAGGTATAGGCCAAGAGCTCATTGGTTTGCGTAAAAGCGGCAAAGAATTTGAAATGGAGCTCGCCTTATCCGCCATCGAAGATGAAGGCAAAACTTCTTATGTAGGCGTAATTCGCGACATCAGTGATCGCAAGCATACCGATAAGTTAAAAAATGAATTTATCGCCACTGTAAGCCATGAATTGCGCACACCCCTAACATCTATTTCTGCTTCGCTCGCTATTATTGAAAGTGGTACTCTCGGTTCATTACCAGATAAGGTTAACAATTTAATAAAAATAGCAAAACAAAATAGCTTGCGCTTACAAAATCTGATAAATGATTTACTCGATATGGATAAGTTACTGTCTAACAGTATTGAATTAAGCTACAGCAAATTTGACGCTGTTGCCTTAGTGCAAAAAACTATGGCTGAAAATCAATACATTGCCGATAAGTATCAGGTTAAGTTTCAAATTATTAGCGCAGAAAGTGATTGCAATATATTTGCGGATGAAACCCGCACCCAGCAAACGCTCACTCATTTACTCTCAAATGCCGCCAAATTTTCCAGCGCCCATATGGTGGTCGATATCTCCATCGCAAAGCACAACAATTTTATTAAAGTTTTAGTCGTGGATCACGGCGCAGGAATCGCACCAGAATTTAAGGCGAATATTTTTAGCCGCTTTACTCAAGGTGACAGCTCTAGTACACGACAGAAAGATGGCAGTGGCATTGGGCTTAGCATCAGTAAAGAATTAATCGAAAGAATGGGTGGAAAAATAGGATTCACCAGCAGCCTTGGCCAAGGAAGTTGCTTTTTCTTTGAGTTGCCTAAAGCATCTCATTAAAAGGCATCACACTAAAAGGTATCGCATTAAAAGACGTCACACTAAAAGCCACACCACTAAATTTATAATGCAGTGAACTATTATACAGTGAACCATTATGGCCTCAGAAAAAAGCAGCTTTGAATTACATCTTGAAAAGCTAAAAAGCGAATATAAGGCGCAATTGCCTGAAAAAATTGCAGCCATAAAATCTGATTGGCAATTGCTGAATAGTACTTGGCAAAACGAGCGCATAGTACAGCTACACCGCAATGTGCACAGCCTGATTGGCACCAGCGGAACCTTTGGCTTCAATGACGTCAGCAAAACGGCACGCACGCTGGAAGAACAGCTTAAACCCCTGTTAACGCATAAAACTGAAGACTATAAAATCAATGCAGAGTTATATGAAGCAGCAACTCATATTATTAACAACATTGTCAATTTAATATCGCCACCCGTCGCCGAGCCATCGCCAAACAGTGAATCAATGTATTTCAGCGATTCAGACTCTGATTCTGACTTTAGTGAATTAGACAAGCAACTCTCACAAACTCGAAATTCTGGAACAGTTGCGCAGGATATTTTAATTTACTACCTTGATCATGAAATTACTGCGCCTGAACTTTTGCTACAAAATCTACTGAGCTATGGGTTTAATTCAAAACACTTTCGCAGCATGCCGCAATTGGTAGATGCCATCCAACACAAACAGCCGAGCCTAGTGATTATCGACTTAACACTGCCCGATATCAGTGTGGAAAATATTTTTGATCTCGCACGCACCTTTGTACAGCGAGGTATCAAAGTTTTTATTTTTTCAGGAAAAGATGATTTTATCAGCCGACTTCATTCAGTACGTGCCGGCATTCATTCCTATGTAACAAAACCAGCTGACATACCTGCACTAGTCGGCATGATTCGTAACCACCTCAATTTAAACATTAATAAGCCCACCCACATTTTAATTGTGGACGATCAAGTATCTATTGCGGAATTCTACAAAACCATTCTTGAACAAGCAGGCATGAAAGTCACCATAGAAATAAACCCCTATGAAGTACTGCCAGCGATGCAAGCGCAGGGGCCCGATTTACTCTTGCTAGATTTAAATATGCCCGAAGTGAATGGCGATGAGTTAGCAGCAGTCATTCGCCAACAAGAGCAGTATCAAAGCATCCCTATTTTATTTATTTCTGCTAACGCACATCCCGATAAAAAAACCGATTTGTTGGAAATTGGTTCAGATGATTTATTATCCAAAGGCATGCCTCCCGAAGAATTAGTTCGCCACGTAAAAAGCCGCGTTGAACGCGCTAAAATTCTTACAGCGATGATGTATCAAGATAGCCTCACCGGCTTGCTAAACCACGCACAAATTCAACTCGCGGCTGAACGCGTGTTTCAACACTGCCACCGCAAAGGTTCAACCTTTACTATCGCCATGATTGATATTGATAAATTCAAATCAGTAAACGATACCTATGGCCACTTAACGGGCGACCGCGTCATTAAAGCCCTATCGCAATTACTGCAGCAACGCTTACGAATAACAGACTATATTGGTCGCTTTGGCGGTGAAGAGTTTTTATTAATCATGCCTGAAATAAATATTAATGATGCGGGAAATTTACTCAACGGTTTACGCAAGGCATTTAGCTTGATTGACTTCAAAGAAAATGGTGTGCACTTTAATGTGAGCTTTAGTGCTGGCGTGGCTGAAAATACCGGTATGGCAAATTTTATGGAGCAAATAAAAATAGCCGATGAAGCGCTCTACAGAGCAAAACAACGCGGCAGAAATGTAGTGTGCGCTAGCCTTGGTGGGGATGTTGCGTAACAGCAACGGGAAAGTTCTAAATTGCGGTTAAAATATTTAGTGAAAAAAGCATTTTTATAAACGATTACCTGCGCCCATGGATTTCAATTTTTCCAAAATCGCATCGCCCATTTTATTTAAGTCTATGGTTTTATCCACACCACCCATATGCACAGCCTCTTTAGGCATACCGTACACAACGCAACTCTGCTCATCTTGCGCAAGGGTATAACCACCGTGGTTGCGAATATCCAACATGCCTTGTGCACCATCCTTACCCATACCCGTAAGTAACACGCCTATTACATTCTTAACGCCTGCAGCAGCTACAGATGCCATCATTGCATCTACCGCAGGTCTGTGACGATGCAGGGGCTCGGCATCCGATAATTTAGTCACATAATCCGCACCTGAGCGAACCACTAATAGATGATAACCGCCGGGCGCCAAGTAAGCGTGGCCCGGCAAAATACGCTCACCGCCTTTTGCTTCTACCACATGTAACTTGGTCAATTTATTTAAGCGTTCGGCATAGGTTCGTGTAAAACCCGCAGGCATATGCTGCGTCATTACAATACCGGGCACTGCAGCGGGTAATTGCATAAGCACATCTTTAATCGCCTCAGTGCCGCCGGTAGATGCCCCAATTGCAATAATTTTTTCAGTACTCTGCAATCGGCTTGCAACAACTTTCTGACTGACATCAGTAGGCTGACTAACCGCCGCTTTTGCAAGAGGCTTTACTTTAACCTGTGCTGCCGCCGCTAATTTTTCTAAAATTAATTCTTCATATTCGCGAAAGCCTTCTGCAATACCCAGCTTGGGCTTAGAAATAAAATCAACCGCACCCAACTCTAATGCACGCAGGGTGGCATCCGCACCTGCGTCAGTAAGGGTTGAAATCATCATTACGGGTGTTGGCCTAGCATGCATCAACTTTTCTAAGAAAGTTAAACCGTCCATGCGCGGCATTTCAATATCGAGTGTAATCACATCGGGAGAAAATTCTTTGACCATATCCCGCGCCACATAGGCATCGGGCGCAGCACCTACTAAGATAAAACCGGGAGCATTGCGAATAATTTCAGAAAGCAAACTACGCACCAAAGCTGAATCATCTACTACTAATACTTTTATACTCATGCAACCCTCTTTAAAACCTTGAACACTATGAAGCGATTAAATTAGGTAAACAAATCCACATCTCCACTTTTGGGGGAGTATTTAACGCGCATGCGATACTCGCTTTCACGATCAATAATAGTACTGTTATGCACCGATTTAATCTTTCTCACCATAACCTTGCCGGTATCTGGAAAGAAGTAAACCTTGCGAGGAAACTCATCCAACAAATCCTGCGCGACAATGGGAATACCTTCATTATGCAAATAATCAAGCACAAACTCTGCGTTGCGCTGACCAACATTATTTAGCACCATACCACGCAATACATTGCCGCCGCCAAATACCTTGGCCTCTAATCTACTGCGATTAGCACCAAGTTTTAACAAATGGTTAATCAGCAATTCCATAGCATAAACACCATAGCGAGCAGATTCAGTTAGCAAACCAGATTCATTACTACCATCATTAGGCAATAAGAAATGGTTCATTCCACCACAATGAGTTACCTTATCTCGCAAACAAACTGCAACACAAGAACCTAATACGGTCACAATAAGTTTATCGCCGGTAGTAACATAATATTCACCGGGGAGTATTTTTACGGCCTCTTTGTCAAAATGACGGTCATAATATGTATTAGGGGCGAGGTGCTCGTTATCGTCATACTTCATTGGCCGCTCCTTGAGTCTTCGCTAATGCATAAGTGGTTTTTCCCACCAACTTAACAAGATGTGAAGCCTGAGAAAAACTCTCTGAGTGACCTGCAATATAGAGCCCTTCTGGCTTAAGTAACTTAGTCATGCGCTCCAAAAGTTTTAATTGGGTGCCCTTATCAAAATAGATCATCACATTTCTACAAAAAATAACATCAAAGCTTTCTCGCAATGCCCAAGTAGGATCCAATAAATTAATTTGGCGAAAATCAATTAAATTTCGCAACTCTTGTACCACTCGAGCCTTACCTGAATTAGCGCCTTTGCCGCGCTGGAAAAACTGCTTTTTCCGCTCAAGGCTCAAAGACTCCAAACGCTGCAAACTGTAAACTCCTGAACTCGCCTCGCGCAGAACATTGCTATCTATATCAGAGGCAATAATTTCCACCGGAGGTTCATAGGTGCCATAGGCCTCGGCCAAACTAATAGCTATAGAGTAAGGCTCTTCCCCAGTACTGGAAGCAGCGCACCACACACGCAGCGGGCGGCTTTTATGTTGCATTTTTTTTGCATATTCTGCCAGAATAGTAAAATGATGCGCCTCACGAAAGAACGCTGTTAGGTTGGTGGTTAACGCATTAATAAACTCCTCCTGCTCCGCCTCATTTTCATTCAAATAAGAAAGGTATGCAGAAAAGTTGCCTAATTTTAATACGCGCAAACGTCGAGCCAAACGGCTATACACTAACTGTTTTTTGCTGTCAGATAAATTAATGCCAGCCTTGTGATAAATCACCTTGCGCACCTTTTCAAAGTCCGCTTCGCTGTAATTAAATTCTCGACCATTATCTGTGCTAGCCATGCATACTTCCAAGTGGGAAGAATCTTAAGCAGCCGGTTCATCAAAGAAGATTTTTACTGCATTGATGAATACTTTAGATCTGCTATTAAACGTATAAAGTTTTGTAGGCCTAAAAAACAATAAGGAGTTTAAAGGCCAGCTTCTTTTTTTAGTTTGATAATGGCAACACCTACCGCACTTGAGACCGTTGCATATGCTGTGCCCGAACCGATAGCCGCCTCGGCTTCAGAATATTTAGCAGCATTAATCAACGCAGCCACCTTACCCGCCTCCTGGTGAAAGGCAGCATGTTTGGTCATACATTCATTATGGCTCGCCAACTTTGAAAATTTTAATTTTGCCTCACCATGCAACCACTTACCCAATTCACAGCAATTGTCTTTAGCGATAGTGGCTGCATCTAAACTTTCCTTTTTTGATATTGCGGTACGAAACTTCATTTTCCATTCGCTATGTTTTTGAATTGCGCTATCTAAATCCATACATTACCTCGTTGAAGTTAACTATTAAAACGATTCCCATTCATCATCCTGCTGCTTTGGAAGCGATAATTTTTTGGCATGTGTAGTTGATGGCCTAGACGTGCTGGAGCTCAAGCGAGCTGCAGGTTTAAATGACGTATGCGAAGAGTCGCTACCTAAACGAAATTGCGATACTCGCTGAGTCATTTGATCCGCTTGTGATTGCAAGCTTTCAGCGGCAGCGGCAGCTTCTTCAACCAAGGCAGCATTTTGTTGTGTCATTTCATCCATTTGCGAAACTGCGGTTGAGACCTCTTCAATTCCCGATGATTGCTCTGAAGAAGCTGCTGCAATTTCCGCCATAATATCGTTTACACGTTTAATGGCCGTAACTATTTCTTTCATGGTATCCCCCGATTTTCCAACCAAGGTATTACCATTTTCTATTTTCTTAACTGAATCTGAAATTAAGGCTTTAATATCTTTAGCCGCGTTAGCAGAGCGCTGCGCAAGTGTTCTAACTTCTGAAGCCACCACGGCAAAACCGCGCCCTTGATCTCCGGCACGCGCCGCTTCTACAGCAGCATTCAACGCAAGAATATTGGTTTGGAAGGCAATGCCGTCAATCACACCAATAATATCGGCAATTTTTTGCGAGGACTCGTTAATCGCATTCATAGTGGTAACCACTTGACCAATTAGCTCTCCACCATCCGTTGCAACACTGGACGCCTGCTCCGCTAGTACATTCGCTTGCTTAGCATTATCGGCATTTAATTTAACCGTAGAGGTTAGCTCCTCCATGCTAGAGGCTGTTTCTTCAAGATTTGCTGCCTGCTGTTCAGTACGGCTGGACAAGTCTGAGTTGCCTTGAGCAATTTCACTTGAAGCGGTAAAAATAGTTTCTGCGGCAATGCGGATTTCACCAATAATTTCACTCAAACTTTCAGACGTGCTATTGCAATAATCTTTTAATTCACCAAATGTGCCCGAATAATCTTTTGTAATGCGTTCCGTTAAATCGCCTTTAGAAAGAGCATTTAACACGCGGGCTATCTCGGTCAAACTTTCATCGGCCGTTGACGTCAACGCATTCAAGCCTTCAGCCGTTTTCAGGAAAAAGCCTTGCTTACCTTCAGTGACTGCACGTTTTTTAAAATTCCCTGCAACAGCAGCATCTACCATTGCACCAATTTCTTCTTCGACAGCCACTTCTTGAGTACGATCTACCCATTCAACAATTGAACCCATTCGCTTTCCTTCCCCATCAAAAATGGGGCTGGCAATCAAGCGAAATGACAAAGATGCCACCTTGATGTTACCTGTATAAGTTGCTGTTAATTGAGAGAGTAATTGACTTTGATGATTAGGGTTTTTATGGAAGATATCCATATTACTACCAATCACTTTATCTACCGAGAAGTGTGGCAGCTGAGTGCGCAATTCTTGCTCTACTTTTCGCAACATATTCTCAACTGCGCGATTCATATAAATAATCTCACGGTCATTATTGGCAATCATCACATTGGTGGAGGTTGCATCCAAGGCAGTACGGATTCGAAGATTATTCCGTGATTCACGCGCACTCTCTTCCAGCGAAATTCGCATAATTTCTAATTGCCCCAACAGACTGGTTTTATCTGCTTGAGCACACCCACCCACCTGAGTGAAGTCACCGTTGCCTATGCGCTTTGCCACTGCGGTTGCATCTTCCGGCTCACCGCCCAATTGCCCGGTAATGTTGGCGGCAATTTTCCAGGCCATAAAGATAGACACCGTACCCGATAGGATAATAATCAGTGCCTGAACCCATTTGGCGGTAACAACCTGTGCCTGGGCCTCATTAACATCGTCATTGCTAGCCTCTTGTAATTTATCACTCGCAATGCCCATTTTTTCTTCAAGCTCAGAAAAAGCAGCATTAAATTGCGGTAACACATCATGGGCCAGTTTTAAATCCGTGGATGCTAAACCTACTATGGCTTCTGCACTGCTAATATACTTTCCTAGAGAGCGTTCCACTGACTCTAGCGCCGCCTTTGCTTTAGCATTCAATTTAAGCGCTCTATTGGCATCAATATGGCCGTGAAACTCTTTGCTGTGCGCTACAACATCCAACTTAACTTCTGAAAGCTGTTCTGTATCTTTTTCATTAGCAGCCAAGAGCGATCGCTGAACATCTGCACGCAAAGCATCATGCATCATGTCACCCTCAAGATGATTGCGTAGCGCCATTGCGTTTCTTTCGCTAACAATCAAGGCTTTGTCATAGGCCTTTTGAGCATAGAGGCTAGCAAGTCCAATAAGTATTGAACCCACTAAACCTACAACACCAATCTGCATGAGCTTTGTGCGTAATTTCATAATGGTTCCTGCCTTGATTGAAATAGTTGTGAAAGTATCCCTATCAAATAACAATTATTTGATTTTTAGTATCAAAACGATTCCCACTCATCATCTTGATTTTGGGGCGGCGATAATTTTTTTGTCGGCGTAACTAATTTTCTAGCTGTAGGTGCAGATAACCTTGCACTAGGTTTTCCAAGATTACGGGTTCCGCCGCTATCGCCGGATAACTTAAATTCACCCACTCGCTGAGTTAATTGATCTGCTTGCGATTGCAAACTTTCCGCCGCCGCCGCCGCCTGCTCCACAAGCGCGGCATTTTGTTGCGTCATTTCATCCATTTGGGATACTGCGGTAGAAACCTCTTCTATTCCTGATGATTGCTCTGAAGACGCCGCTGCAATTTCAGCCATAATGTCGTTTACACGTTTAATAGAGGTAACAATTTCTTTCATAGTTTCGCCCGATTTTCCAACCAAGCTATTACCGTTTTCAATTTTCTTAACCGAGTCAGAAATTAAAGCTTTAATATCTTTAGCCGCATTTGCAGAGCGTTGGGCAAGTGTACGCACCTCCGAAGCCACTACCGCAAAGCCTCTACCTTGATCACCGGCACGCGCTGCTTCTACGGCAGCATTTAATGCCAAAATATTGGTTTGGAAAGCAATGCCATCTATTACACCAATAATATCCGCAATTTTTTGTGAGGATTCATTAATGGAACTCATGGTGACAACTACTTCCTGAATTAACGCACCACCATCAGAAGCAACTGTAGAAGCGCGCTCAGCCAACGCATTTGCTTGCTTTGCGTTATCTGCATTTAATTTTACGGTAGAAGTTAGCTCCTCCATGCTAGATGCTGTTTCTTCCAAGTTCGCCGCCTGTTGCTCGGTACGACTTGAGAGATCAGCGTTACCCGATGCAATTTCACTGGAGGCCGTAAAAATAGTATCTGCAGCTGAGCGTATTTCACCAATAATGTCACTCAAACTGTCAGTTGTACTATTACAGTAATCTTTTAGCTCACCGAAAGTGCCTGAATAATCTGCTGTAATTCTCTCCGTAAGATCACCCTTTGCAATAGCACCCAAAACACGATTCACTTCACCCAAGCCAACTTCCGAGGTTCGCATAAGCGCATTCAAGCCCTCCGCCAAGGTCAAGAAGAAACTTACTTTGCCCTCAACCGGAATACGCGCGCTAAAATTGCCTGCGCCTGCAGCCAGCACTACGCTGTTGACCTCTCCTTCGACGGCCACTTCTTGTGTACGATCTAGCCACTCCACTACGGAGCCCAAACGTGTGCCGTTCTCGGATAAAATTGGATTAGCAACTAGACGGAAATGGCGCTTTCCTACAACGATATTCGACGTAAACGTAGTTCTCAGACTCTCCAACAACTTCATTTGATGTGCGGGATTTTTGTGAAATATATCCATATTACTGCCGAGAATTTTTTCAACTGAAAAGTGAGGTAAGACCGCGCGAATATCAGCTTCAGCCGTACGCAACATATTCAAAACAGATGCATTTAGATAAATAATTTTACGTTCGTTGTCAGCAATCATTACATTCGTTGAACTTGAATCTAGGGCTGAACGAATGCGTTGGTTTTCAGTGGCTCTAGCTAGGCCCTCCTTAAGTGAATCAACCATATCAGCGACGGCGCTCATCACACTACCATCGCCCTTCTTCACAACAATAGATAGATCAAGATGACCTTGTGCCACTGAAGTCGTAACACGCTTCAGCTCTTCGGGATCAGCACCTAACCCTTGCAAAATTAACTTAGAGAAATAGAAAGAGATGAACGAAACAACAACAACCGATAGGATGGCAACGGCAATTAATAGGTTTGTATAGGTATTTACAACGCTTGCACCCTTCTCATCTGCGCCTGCAATTAACTTATTTGTTTTACCCACCAATTTATTTATTACGTCTTTATGAGTATTAAAGTAAACATCTAAGGATATAATATTTGTCTTGAGCTCGTCTTCACTGCCCTGCTGAGAGAGCAACTTGATAATATTATCATTTACATATTTTCTATATTTGGAAACCGTGGGATTGAGTTCTGTTTTAACAATTTCCATTAGCTCAGGATGCAACAAATTACCTTTATCTAATCGTTCGAATTCTGCGTCGTATTCGTCCAACTTCTTGTTGAGCTCAGACACTATTTGTTTCCTTTTTTCTGAGCTACTCAGAGGTATTTCCCTTATGAGCAATGTTGTTTCCACTAGAAACATCGGAGGCGGCAAAATATCTGCAGCAAACACATTCAAATTTTGTATATCACGATAGGGTTTGCTTCCAATAGAGGCATTTTTTCCCAAAAGAAAGCCTGTGACTGATAAAATTAAAACTGCGGATATGGCTATGAGCGCCATAACATTTAGCTTTGCTTTCAAACTCAAATTCATTTGCGCGCTCCGTTACTCAGAAATTTTATCAGACGTTGAGAAAAGACCCATTTCATCGCTTGAGATCAACTCATTAATATCCACCAAAATAATCATTTGCTCGTTAATGGTTGCCAAGCCCAACAAATAGCGGCTATCGAAAGCGACACCAAAATTCGGCGGCGGGCGCAATTGATCTTTGTTCAAACTCACTACATCGCTCACGCCATCTACCACAATCCCAACAATGCGATTGTGAATATGCAACACGATGACTATGGTAAATTCATCGTAAGTAGCAGTGCCCACATTAAATTTAATACGCAAATCCACAATAGGCACTATGTCGCCACGCAGATTAATAACGCCTTTGATAAACGGTGGCGCATTGGCAATTTTTGTCACAGATTCATAACCGCGAATTTCTTTTACGGTGAGGATATCAAGCGCATAATTTTCTTCACCTAAAGTAAAGGTAAGAAACTCTTGATCCTTTTGGAGGACTGCAACTTCAGACATTTTTATAGCCTCAAATGTAAATAATTAAAGATTTACCCCCGTTTTTCAAGCGGACGGTTAGGGGTATTAATTAACTTGCATGCAGTAGCGTATGTGGATTGGCTGTAACGGCTAAGGATTCAACATCTAAAATCAATGCAACACTGCCATCGCCCATAATGGTTGCACCGGCTACGCCTTGAACACGCTTATAGTGTTGCTCTAAGCTTTTAATAACTACTTGCTGCTGCCCAACCAAAGCATCTACAAAAAGTGCGAATTTGTGTTTGTTAGCTTCAATCAAAACTGCAATACCTTTATGCGCTTCTTTAAAATTTGGTTCTAACTGCATGGCTTTGTAGAGCGGTAAAATGGGCCAGTACTGATCGCGCACTAACAATAACTGGTCGTCGCCAGCCAAGGTTTTAATATCTTTTTCTAGCGGTTGCATGGATTCAATGATATTTACCAGCGGAATGATAAACGTTTGGTCGCCTACGGAAACGCACATGCCGTCTACTATCGCCAGAGTAAGTGGCAAGCGAATAGTAAACGTTGCGCCTATTCCTTCTTGTGATTCAATATCAATACGACCACCCAGTGATTGCACATTGCGCTTGACTACATCCAACCCCACCCCACGCCCAGACACATCTGTTATTTGGTCTGCCGTTGAGAAACCTGGTGCAAATATAAGCTGCCATACATCGGCATCGCTGGGGTTTTCTGCAACCGGGATATTTTTTTCCTGCGCCTTTGCAAGAATTTTTGTGCGGCTTAAACCACCACCATCATCACTGATGCTAATAACAATACTGCCGCCCTGCTGCGCGGCTTTTAAGACGACTGTTCCCGTAGGATTTTTATTGCGATCAGCCCGTACTTCTAACGACTCGATGCCATGATCAATAGAGTTGCGTACCAGATGGGTTAGCGGATCTACTAGCTTTTCGGTTAAACCTTTATCCAATTCGGTATCGCCACCCTCGATAATTAAATCGATAGATTTACCCAATTTTGTAGATAAATCGCGCACCACGCGAGGGAATCGATTAAAGACAAAAGATACGGGTAACATTCGAATTGACATAACCGCTTCTTGGATTTCACGCGTATTGCGCTCCAATTCAGCGGCAACACTTTGGAATTTTTCACCAAGCGCACCATCAATACTCTGACCAATTAAATTCAGCATTGATTGCGTGATTACAATTTCTCCCACCAAGTTAATTAATTGATCGACCTTGGTAACATCCACACGAATAGAACTGTTTTCAACAGAAACTGCTTCTTGCGACTTAGGTTTTACGGCAGGATTGCGCGGGATATCTTTTTGTCCCGAGTCCACAACAGTGTCTTTACGACTAATGTCTTCAGAGGCATGTTCTTTGGGGATGATTACTGGTTTTAGGTCAGCGGCTTTGAGATTTGCAGATTCACTATTTTCTGCAGGGGACGCTGCTATTTTTTTGCTGACTATTTTTTTTGATTTTTTTGTCGCTGACAGTTTAAGCTCTGAAGGCGCGGCATCATCAAAAAAGCCATAAGCATCTTCAGCAGATGGCAATACAGGGTCACTAAAAAAGCCAAAGCCATCTTCAATATCATTAATTGCTGCTTCGGCAAAAAAGCCAAAACCTTCAATATCGCTTTCTGTGGCGACTTCTTTGTGATGGGTAACAGCTTCAAGCCGTTCGCATATTTTATTAGCGCTTGGCCAATCAATTTCACTGTTGGATTTGTAGCTATCCAGGATACCTTTTAAAACATCTACCGAACTTAAAAACAAATCCACCATTTGCGGGTTAATGGCCAGCTTACCTTGGCGTACGTTATCCAACAGGCTTTCCATGATATGCGTAACAGAACCCAAAGCATCGAAACCAAAAATTCCACTCCCACCTTTTACAGAATGCGCTGCGCGAAAGATAGTATTGAGTTGCTCAACATCGGGATTTTGAGTATCTAAATCCAGTAACAAATGTTCCATTTCATCGAGATGCTCTTGGCTCTCGTCAAAGAAAACAGAGTGAAACTGCTTCATGTCGATAGACATAATGAACGCCCTAGTGCGAAGACAATGTATAGAGGCTAAGCATTAGCCTTAGAGGTTGGCCACTAAAATTACCCTAATACTTTTTTAGCAACTTCTAACAATTTTGCGGGGTCAAATGGTTTCACCATCCAACCTGTTGCACCAGCTGCACGGCCCTGAGCTTTCATGCTATCGCTCGCCTCCGTCGTTAAGACAACAATTGGTATCCTTGCGTAGTTGCCTAATCCACGCAGTGATTTAATTAATGTTAGGCCATCCATATTCGGCATATTTTGGTCAGTTAATACAAAGTCAAAACTCGCTGTTTTACAAATATTAAAAGCCTCTAGACCATCTTTAGCGACAGTCACATTGTAGCTTGCTGATTTAAGCGTCGCCTCAACCATTTGCCGTACCGATGCGGAGTCGTCAACAATTAATATACGTTTGCTCATGAAAAAACCTCACTCTTATACTGGATAACGAAAAAAGTTATTTAATGGTAGCTCGGATTTTATTTCCCGGAGCAATAATTTCAACAGACTCTGCTAACTTATGAATAAGGCTACTACCGCGCCCAGAATACTTATGCGCCACGTCATCCAACTTCACTTTTGGTAAATAGCCAATACCACTATCCTCCACTTCCACCAGCAAATATTCGTCACCATCGTTGGGCAACCACTGGAGCGAAACTTTTACAAAGTCTTTATCGCTTAGGGTTTTAAGGCGCGCTTCACGCTCATAAAAATATTGTATAAAACCGTCAGAACTTTCTTTGATTTCTGATGACAAGCCGAGCACGCCATGATCAAGCGCATTGCTCACCATTTCAGCAAGTACTGCAAATATTTTTTGACATAACCCCTGATCAACACCCACCTGTTGCAAAAAATAATTGCACAGCGGCGGTATTTCGCAATTCTCTAACTGACGCCCAGATAATTTAACACTCCAGTCAAAACGATTATTTACAGAAGGTGATACGCCATGAACCTTCTCTGTCTCTAAAGCTCCTGTCAAACCAGCAAACACTAGCTCTGGCCGAATAATGCAAATAGAAACGTCATCTGCATAATCATTAGTGCCTGCAAATTGAAATAAACTAGTCGACAACTCACGCAGCAAGTTATCTGGTTGCTGCGCAATAATATCTATCACTCTCGCACTAGAAAAAGGCTTGTGATCACTATTTTCTTGCTCTGTGAGCCCATCAGTATATGAAAATATAAATCCATCTTCAGGTAGGGCGATGGTGGTAACACCGGCATCAAAAATAGTTTCATCCATAATCCCTAAGGCCATATGCGCTGAGTGAAACTCGTGTTTTACTTCGCCTTGGCTTACCCACAACACGGGTGGCATGCCACCATTCCAAATACTAAATTCGCGCCGATAAGGGTTTATCTCAAGCAATGTAGCGGCTACAAATCTATCTGCAGGAGTGTCACTCACTAACTTGCGGTTTATTTCGGTAACAATTTTTTGAATATGGAAACCTTTAGCAACCATACTGTTAAAAATAGTCACTACTGGCATAATCGTAATAGCCGCCGACAAACCATGGCCGGTAGCATCCGCTAAAATAAAATAGAGATTTCCGCTGGGAGATTTCTTTACCAACGCCATATCGCCACTAAACGCAGCAAAAGACTTTAACCATACCTCTACGCCCTCGTAGGCATAGGAGTTTTGACGAAGCAAATACTCATACGTAAATTTTGCGATTTGCTCTTCCCGCTCAGCCTCCCTTTTAAAAGCCTCCAGTGCTTCATTTTGCTGACGAATTAAACGCTGCATGCTAACTGATTGAATTAGCGACTCTACTTTTAGTGCTAATAAGGAAAGATTAACGGGCTTGATAATATAATCATTCACCCCACCCGAAAAACACTGCTCAAGAAATTCTGCTTCTTCATTGGCGCTAATCATTATGACGGGGGGTAAATTGATATAGCTTGCCAACGCGCTGGGAGCCAGCAAATCCATACCCACACCATCACCCAATTGGTAATCCAATAAAATTAAATCTATGGCACCATCAACTTGCAGCGCAGCTTTGGCTTCACTAATACTATGGGCCGCAAAGGTTTCCAAACCACGAGAGCTTAAAAAGCTACAGAAAAGATAGTTGAGCATCTCATCGTCATCTACAACAAGGATACGCGACACTCTTGGCTCCAGTTCAAACATGATGGAATTAAATAAAATCGAATATTTTTTGCATATTAGCCATTTTTAAAATTTCTTCGGTTGCGCCGCGCGCACCTTTTACTCTAACTTTTCTGCCTCCTGTAGAGAATTTCTTCTGCAGCAAAACCATCATACCCAAGGCTGAGGAGTCGAGGTATTCCACTTGAGTGAAATCTAAAATAATTTCTTTGCAAACCGAACTATCGATCAGTGGTGTATACATTTCGCTAAACTGACGATGAAATGAATAGTCAAACCGGCTGGGTAAGCGGAGCGTTTCTAACTCTGACATATGCATAGTCCTATTGAATACTGATTAATTTCTGCAAATTTGCTAAAAGCAAAATTTCTTTAACCGAAGGCTTGGCATTAATGATTTCAATAGTGGCGCCTTTACTTAGTGCTTTTTTATGGGCCATCACTAATAAGCCAATTCCGGCGCTATCGATGTAATCTAAATGAATAAAATCGAGTTTAATTTTTGGATCAGATGCATCCTCACCCATAGCGGCACTGATCGCCGCATTAAATTCTCCGCTGGCACTGTAATCAAATCTTTTTGGCATTTTGATATTAGTTGTCATTACGAATTCCTTTGTGTGTAACTTATTTAAAATAAATCTATATCGCCACTTTGCATTGAAGATGCTGAGACGGGATTTCTGGTACGACTATTCAATAATTGCTGATGGCCTTTTATTTCTTCTCTAAGTGCAGCCTGTAGACTATCCAAACCTCTCGCACCCGATATGAATGTGCTGGCAATAGGCTCTAGGGAGCGCATTAGGCTCATGGTGTGACGCACATTTTGCGATGTCATATCTTCAAACTGTAAGCCCCGCATCGCC
>DAOORH010000004.1:0-25714 GCA_035389145.1 Cellvibrio sp. | reverse complement strand
GTAGCGTTGCACGTTTAGAGGAATCTGCCTCTTGGTGTAATACGCGGCTAATGGTGAAGCCGAGAAAGCCCATGATGGTCATTAAAAACATGGCGGGAATAATGCCATAGATCGGCCATGCGGGAATTAAGGCAGCCAACCCTAACAGTGCCGCAACGGCAATCAATCCTAAATTTGTGAGCATGCTGTAACGATTATTTAAATATTTGGCGATACTCGGCACAAACCAACTTAGTATGCCGAGCGCTGCGCCAAGAAAGCCGTAAGTCCATTCGGGCAAATTTATTAAGCGATAGTAGCTGCTGTTAATAGTAGCGAAATTGCGCACTATGGAGTCAATACAGACACCAATTAAAATCACCACTAAAATTGTGCGATGCGAAAAAGCCCAGCGCGCTGTGGTGAGCGTGAGCTGAATTGTATTTTTTAGTGTTGAATCTATAGCAGCATGAGCAGGCTCTTGCATGCGTAAACAAATAAATAAACACACCAATGCTTGGCATAGCACTAAAGCAACAGGCAGTCTATGCACAATATTTGCGGAGAGCTGAAAGCTGTTAGGTAGAATTGAATTGATGATATGTGGGTCATAGAGCAGGCCACCTAAAATCATCGCAACTACAAAACCTACTGAGCGCCAGCGCATGGTGGTTGCCAGCAACTTATCCCACGCATGAGCGCGCCCCTCGCTGGGCAGGGAATCATAAGCCAAGGCTTCATCGGCACCGCTTGCGCAAGCTTCAGAAAGGCCAGAACAAATTCGGTTAATAACGCAAAGCAACAGCAATAGTGCGCCGCCATCGCGCGGTGCAAGGAGCAGGCACAGCATTTCTATAATCATAAGAACAGATGCCGCAATTAATAACTTGCGTCGCCCTATGGTATCGGCGAGAGCGCCCGAGGGCACTTCAAAGAGAAAGATGGTTGCCGCCCAAATTAAATTGAGCAACACAAATTGATCTAAGCTAAGCCCAAGATCAAGAAATAAAATCGCCAAAACGGGATAATAGGCGCGCGCGGTAAAAAATACCGAGAAGATAATAAAACGATTGGCGTTTGTAGATAAATCTGGTTTCAAGGTTTTTGCCTTATTGCAATTGTTACTGAATACGTATTGGTGTAATTCTTTTTCATATTACAGAGTCGCAGATCCTTAGGTTCTACTAGTTATACGCGAAAAGCATTCATAGTTGATATTTTTGTGGCAGGTGTTGATTGGAATGTCTGGTGTGCTTTGTACGCTGGCGCACTGTGCCTTGTACGCCTTCGCCGTATGCTGAGCTCAGATTAAACAAATCTGTTTTCATTTGTCTGCGCCGCTCAAGGCATTGTGCTGGAAGGGTGTGGTAATAGTCGAACTCATTACAAAGGGCATCCTATGACACTCTCTAATTTTAAAAAAACTGTTTTCAAAACATCTACTCTAAAAACATCCATTATTTTTGCTGCGCTCATAGGCTCATTGGCCTTAACGGGCTGTGAACGTAAAGAAACTGTATTGGTGCCTGTGCCAGGCCCTGCTGGTGCAACGGGTGCCACAGGTTCAGCGGGCACCGATGGCGCGCGTGGCACTCAGGGCAATACCGGTAACACCGGCGAAACTGGCAACACTGGTGCAACAGGCGATACCGGCAGTACAGGTAATCAAGGCAATACTGGTAATACAGGCGACACAGGCGCAATGGGTGATACCGGTGCAACTGGCGATACTGGTGCAACCGGTGATACAGGTACGGCGGGTGATGATGGTAAAAAAGGCGACACAGTTATCATCGTTCCTAAATAAGTCGCTGGGTAAGTAGCTCAAAAATTTGCACCCCTATGTTTGTGCCGTTCACTAATGAGCGGCGTAAGTATTTCAGGGTTGCGACTAAAGTGCGAATAAGACTTTTGCGATTTTTTAAAATTGAAACAACATTTTTTTATAAGGAGCGATCAATGGATATCATCATTAATCTTATTGCCTATTTAGTTGTCTTTGGGCTTATTTGGTGGCTGGTAAGCATGTTGCCACTGCCTGCGTCTGTTGGCAAAATCATTCAAATCCTGTTTATTATTTTGCTTATTATGATCATTTTGTCCTTTGCGGGAATTCTCCCTAGCGGGCAACTGCCAAGAATTAGGTTGTAGATTAACTCAGCAATGGAAATCTACTGTGAATGAAATTCCATTGTTTGTTTGATAATAGCGGTCTACTTCAGAATTTCTTCCATTGCCCAGCTGCTTTGCAGTGAGCTAGCGCCGGTAGATGGGTGAATAGCATTGTGTAGTAGTGCATTGCGCAAGTTCTCTACATGTGGCATTTGTACGTGGTGGGGGTTGTCAATTTTGACGATTTCCTCTTCGTTGGCTGTCACTACACGTATTGGCTTCTCATCGAAGACTGAAAAGATAATTTTACCTTGGCTGCCAAATATTTCTGCGCAGTCGGTATTTTCGCTGCAACCAAAATTCCAAAAACCGCTACCAGTTATACCACTTTTATAAACCCAGTTTGCCGTTACTGCATCAAGCGCGGAATACAAACCTTGTTGATTGGTCGCAAGGCCTTGCACTGTTTCATAGTCGCCAAAATAAAACGCGAATAAATCCAAGCCGTGGCTGGCAAGGTCATCAAAATAGCCGCCGCGCGCAACCGCTTTGTCGGTGCGCCAATTGTATTCGCCTGATTTATCCCACGCATTAACAGCTTTTTGTAGCTGCCAACTAATGTGTCGTACCTTGCCAATTGCACCGCTCTCAATAAGCTGCTTTACTTTTTCAAAGCGCGGCAAGCTTCTTCTGTAGTAGGCTACGAAGAGAGGAATATTTTTTTCTGCAAATGTATCTACAATTACACAGCAATCGACATGGCTGGGTGCTAGGGGCTTTTCTATACAGCAGGGTTTGTTGGCAGCTGCAACCATAAGCGCATAATCTTTGTGGCTATCCGGCGGTGTTGCAATATAAACCGCATCTATCTCTGGGTCATTAATCAGGCTTTGGGCGTCGCTGTAAAATTTCGGCACGCTGTGGCGCTGGGCATAATCCTGGGCTCTATCGCGGTCGCGTCGCATGACGGCCAATAATTCAAAACCAGTAGTTTTTTGATAGGCCGGGCCGCTCTTTACTTCTGTGACGTTGCCGCAACCAATAATGCCCCAGCGGATAATACTTGTTTTGGAAATGGAATCGTTCATGGCAGTCTCTTGTGCGAATATAATTTTATTTATTCTATCACGCCGAGTATGTTTAATTAAAAGCTTCCAATTTAGATGCTTTTAATTTAGGTGATTTCAATTAAGGCATTTAGTTCGCCTTCAATTTGTGTTGCATTCGCAAGCCGTGAAAAAAGTTCGTCTAAGCCATCGCCAGTTGCTAAGCCGACTAAAACGCCTAAGACTGAACCACGGTGGCAATTTTCACCCCCTAAATTTGTATTGGCGAGTAAAGCTTGTTTAGGTGCATCCACATATTTGTAGGCTAAGTATAAAAGACTTGGCCAAGAATCATCGATATAGCAAGCTTTAGAAAAGAGTCCTCCTACCACTTCATTGTCACCGCAATTTTTCTGTAATAATTTTTCTAAATCTATACCTGCAGATTGTTTTGCCGTGGCTGCTATTAATTTTTTAGCACTGTTGCTTTCATCAAATAAAAGTGCGTCAATTAATGCAATATAGGCACTACAAATTTCACCTAGCTTTTCATCGGGATGGGTCAGGTATAAATGTTCAAGACAGAGTGCTTGCACTCTA
The DNA here is from genome assembly GCA_035389145.1 of Cellvibrio sp. Lineage (GTDB taxonomy): Bacteria > Pseudomonadota > Gammaproteobacteria > Pseudomonadales > Cellvibrionaceae > Cellvibrio. The sequence continues at coordinate 21,977 of DAOORH010000004.1, read as the reverse complement.
GCTACCGAGCGGTCGATTAATAGCTCCGAGATTGCAATGGGGGCTATGGTGACTAAACCACCTACAGATGCTGTGTCGTGGGTGAGCGCCCCGCATTTATGGTGGGGCAAACCTTTTATAAAATTGGCAAAAAATCCGCGATGGTAAGATTCCGCATAAGTATCAGGATGAAGCGGTGTATCTGATGTCATAAAAGCGATGTAATTTTCTAAAAAAGAATCTGCATCGTAGTGGCCTTTATTTAATATCAGGGTGCGTGTAACAAGGCGTGTGCAATGTGCGTTGAGTGTGTTTTCGCCCGCGCTTAAGCCTTGGTGATAGTGCTGATTCGCTATGCCCCAAAATTTTCGTTTACCTTTTAAAATAATGTCGCCAACAACTTCTTTACCTACTGCAGGATTTTGTGTGCCGCGCCCGCCTGCACTGGTTGAATGCAAAGACATTATGGATGAGGGGTGCATGCGTGGCGCTGTTTCAAATTTTTTAATGCCACCAGGAAATGCTTTAATAATATCGAATGGGTTGTAATACCAATGCACGGGCATGGATAAGGCATCGGCAACATAGGTAAGCTTAAGTGCTGCCTTAGCGCGGGCGATTACAATAGAGTTATGCTGATGAGCCATAAATAATTCCAGTGATGTTGAATTTATGAGCAATTCATTTTGTAACTTGCGCTTGCTCAATAATTAATTGTTGTGCCGCTGTTATTCCCGATAGGTACGCGCCTTCTACTCGGCCACCCGCAAGCCAATCACCTGCTAGTGCTAAGCCATCCTCTTGCCAAATATGTTTAGATGTTAATTCAGTAATTGCTCCGCGTGCATAGCGCCAACGGTGTGCAGAAATCTGTTTCCAAATAGGGGGTGGTGATGCAGGTAACCAACACCTTAATAAGCGATTAAATTCGGCAACGAATAATGTTTCTACCTCGGCGGCCGAGTTTTCCAAATGTGTGAGTGACCAAGCAGTTGTTGCGTGCAGTACCCACGTTTGAAGTGAATGCTGTTGTAAATTCCGCTCTGGTTTCGTGCTGTCTTGCGCTATCCAACTGAATGGGCCTTGATTCACAAATACTCCCCCATATGGCAGCTGCAAAGGAGTTTCTGTACTTAGCATCACTGCCCAGCAGGGTTCCATTAATGCATTTTCTGCGACTTTATTAGCCGCATGCTGTTGCGGTAATAATGCCTGTGCTTGTAAAGCAGGTAGAGCGATAACCAGCTGTTTTGCAATCCACGTTTGCAAGTCTGATTTAACCAGCCAGCCCAATTCTTTTTGCTCGATAGCGGTAACTTGCGTGTTTAGCTTTAACGTTAAATTTTTTGCCATTATGTTTAACGGCGATTTCATAAAGGGTGTGCCAACATATCTTGCGTTAGCGTTGGTTGTGCTCAGCACATCACCATCCCACGCCGCTATAGGCGCCTTCCAGCGTGCAACGGCTTTGGCTTTTAACCACGCTGCCACTTGCGCACGAAAAACGGGCGATTGCGCCGTAAAATATTGCGCACCGTGGTCCCACTGTAATTCATGATTTCTGCGCGAAGCCATGCGCCCGCCAATGCCTCGGGATTTATCCAGCACGCAAACACGTTTGCCTGCCGCTTGCAGGCAGTGTGCGGCACTAAGCCCTGCGATTCCTGCGCCTATAACGATCACATCAAATTCAGTGTTCACATTTTTCCTTTAGATAAAAATCACACACCAATTTAAAGTTCATCAATATGAGTGAGATAAAGTTCTGCTTGTGCTAATGTTTTCTCGCGCTCTTGCACGCTCATCTTTTCCCACAAACGATATGTCATGCCTATACGCGGATTTTTGGATAATCGCTCTGCGTGGCGCGAATGAAAATGCCAATACAAACTATTAAACGGGCAGGCTTTTTCACCGTGGCGAAGCTTGTGTTGGTAGTAGCAATTTTTACAATAGTCGCTCATTTTATTGATGTAACTTGCAGAACCCGCATAGGGTTTACTGCCCAATATACCGCCGTCTGCGTATTGGCTCATGCCGCGTGTGTTGGGCATTTCTACCCATTCAAAAGCATCAATATAAATTCCCAAATACCACGCATCCACTTCATCGGGCGCGCAACCTGCTAAGAGCGCAAAGTTGCCCGTCACCATCAAGCGTTGAATGTGATGCGCGTAGGCGCTATGCAGTGATTGACTAATCGCGTGGTGCAAGCAATTCATTTTGGTGTCGCCATCCCAATACCAGCGCGGCAGTGGGCGCTCGTGCTGCAATACATTTAACTGTGCGTAGTCGGGCATACGTGCCCAATAAACGGCGCGCACAAATTCGCGCCAACCTAAAATTTGCCGCACAAAACCTTCGGTTGTCGCAATACTTACGCGGCCTGCATTAAACTCATTCAGCGCTGCTTGAATAACTTCTAGGGGGTGGAGTAATTTAATATTTAGCGAAAACGAAATTCCCGCATGAAATAACTTTGATGACGCTGTGGTCATCGCATCCTGAAACTCACCAAAATTCGGTAGTGCATGAGCAATAAAATGCGCAAGCCATGCTTTTGCTTGCGAGCGCGTAATCGGCCATGGAAAATCATCAGCTTGCGCATTACCAAGAGTTTTTACGTTACAGCTTTGAATTTCATGCCATAACTCACTTAGATTTTCAGAAAGTTTGAACCATTCGGGTAGGTGTGGTTCGCCATTCCAGCGTCTGCGATTCTCCTGATCATAATTCCATTGGCCACCAAGGGGCTGATTTTTTTCATTTACTAAAATCTGATACTGTTTACGCAATTCGCGATAGAAAAACTCCATGCGCGGAACTTTAACGGCAAATTGCTGGCTAATCGTTGTTCTATTTGCTAAAAAATGTTCGCTATCAACAACGCTTATATTTACGCCTAATAATTCAGGGGCTTTTAGCAGTAGCGATTCCAATCGAAACTCATCGGCTTGTTGTCGCTCAATATGCGTAATACCAAATCGTGAAATGAGTTGGCACAAGTTGCCGATTAAATTTTGCTGATTATCGGCATCGCTCAAACGAATGTAATGCACTTTCAGCCCCGCGCTTTCTAGCGCCTTAGCAAAGCCGCGCATGGCGGCAAAAATCCCCAAGACTTTCTGCGCATGGTGCATCACATAATCGGTTTCGCTGCGTACTTCCATGAGTACATAAAGTACATCGCTTGAGTTGCTGCGCTCGGGTTCACGAAACCAGCTGTGGTTTATATTAAGTTGGTCGCCCAGTATTAAGCGTAATCGGCTCATGGTTTCTCTAGTGTTCCCTGTTTTGCTCTGCTGCGCGAGCAGCGCTCACTGCAGTAAATTACATGCTGCCAATTCTTTTCCCATTTCTTTCGCCAAGAAAATGACTTCATGCAAATCACGCAAGTCTTTTGGGGGAGGTTTAGTTTGTGATGTGCCATGAGCAGTGTGTTAGCGTTTATATTGCGTTGGGCAATAACCGCGACTAACAGCTGGATCGCGAAGTGCAAGGTGTTTTGTTTTTCGGTTGTGTACACGCTCGCGCCACAGGCGAAACGAGCGCGCTTTCAATTGGCGACGCATAATAAGAATCACCGCCGGTTCTGCGATGCCAAAACATGTTTGAATTGCTTCAAACGGCGTGCGGTCTTCCCAAGCCATTTCAATGATTCGGGATACATCGGCTTCAGTAAAGTTGAGCGAGCGTTGTTGCATTCTAAGACGACAAATTTGAAAAGGAGTATGTTTTGGGTTTACGTAAAGCATCCCATATTGGATCATTATCAGGTGGTTATACATAGAGAGTATTCTTCATATGTGATCTTAATTCGACATATTGACGTAAGTTTGCGAGTAGAACAAAAGAGCACTACATTGAATGACCTATTCCGCTTCCAACAATCTACATCAGTTGTATTTCGATGGCCGATGCCCACTTTGCAAAAAGGAGATGGCGGTCTTAAAGCGGCTGAAAAATTCACAACTTAGGCTCGTTGATATTCATGAGGCAACTGAGTTGAGCAATGAGGAAAAAGCAGCGTTTTTGGCAGTGTTGCATTTACAGCTGCCCAATGGCGCGTGGTTGAAAGGTGTTGATGCCAATGTGGCCGCATGGTCGTTCACACCTATCGGATTTTTATGGAAACCGTTGCGCTGGAAAATTTGGCGAAGTGGAGTTGATAAGCTTTATATGCGTTGGGCAGAAAATCGCTATTGTCGAAATTATGCATGTCAGTCACAGAAAAAACCCAACAGCCAATGATGTATATTGAGTATGAGAAGAGAGTTTCCTCATGAGTTCAAATGTGCGCGCTTTAATTTTTAGTTACAGCGATTGCTTGTATTATTACGCGGGCACAACTCAAGAGCCTAAAGGATGCTCTGCTGCTGTTAATTTCTTGAAGGATGCCAATGGTAAAATGCAAAAATTCCCAAGTCTCTATCGCGCCAAACTCGCGTTGATAAATTTGGGTTTTGCACAGGGGTGGCTAATTATGCAGTCGGCCTACGATGAAATGATTGGCAACGAACCCGCGCAGAAGGCTGAGTTATTTATGCCCTTTACTAAAGATTCTCCGCACTAGACGTTATTTTTAAAGGAGCTTATGTTTTTTGATAATCAGCACGGGTTATTCCGCTTTGCGACTAACCCGCGCTGCTGGGTGAGCGGAGAGCTTAGTAACTCTCACCGCGAATATATTGTTCAAGTTGTTGGATTAAATGTTTTTGTTCTTCCATGGTGCTTTCTAGTAAATCGCGGATTGAAATCATGGCAATGAGCTTGCCGTTATCTACCACCGGCAAATGGCGGATGCGTTTTTCTGTCATTAGCTCCATGCAGGCCTCCATATCTTGATTGGGGGATACGGTGAAGGGGTTGGGTGTCATGATTTCGCTGACTGCTGTGGTTTGCGATGCGCGCCCCATGAGCGCAACTTTTTTTAAGTAATCGCGCTCGCTCATAATGCCCACTAATGCCTCGCTCTCAGTTACTAGCAGCGCGCCTACGCCTTTTTCAGTCATCAACTTAATGGCATCCCAAACGGTGGCATTAGGAGCAACGCTAAAGGTTTCGTTGTTGCCTTTGGCGGTTAGTACGTCTTTCACCTTCTTCATAATTCACCCTTTTATAGTTTCATCTTAGGTTTTTGGTGGCGATAAAGTTGTATTGCGGACTACATACAGGGCTGAGATTACATTCTGGCGGGGTGTTTGACAAACTTTGTTGATCTAAACATTAAGCCGAAGCTGCAGGTGTATGGCGTCTGTTTGCTTTTGGGGCTGCGTTAGCAACTTGATGGTAGCGGGTAGCCATTAAAGCATCGCTTAGAGGCGTTACCTTGTAGTGTTTCAAAAATTCACACTTGCGATATTTGGGAACGGCTAATCCAGGGGTTTGCGAAATGGTTCTGGCTTTTGAATCGCGTAACCCTGCGCGAAATCAACACCTATATCGCGCAGTAGTTTAATGGTCTCGTCATTTTCAACGCCTTCTGCAATCGTTTTAATGCCCATGATATGGCCAATATTATTGATAGATTCAACCATGGCTCTATCGATAGGATTGTTGACCATGTCTCTTACAAAACCGCCATCTATTTTTAGGAAGTTAACCGGCAGATTTTTTAAATAGCCGAAGGATGACATGCCGCTGCCGAAATCGTCCAATGCAAATAAGCAGCCTATTGCTTGTATCTCTTCAATAAATTTCACAGCTTGAGTTAGGTTGGCAATAGCGGCGGTTTCATTGATTTCAAAGCAGATACTGTTCGGTGGAATATTGTATTGTTTGAATTGTGCGTGCAGAAAATGTAAAAAATCTTCATCGCCCAGTGTGGTACCAGAAAGATTGATGGCATAGGTTTTTTGAGGCGTTAAGTCATTGCTGTGTAATGCGTACTCTTGAAATGCGGTAGTCACTACCCAGCGGTCTATTTGCGACATAAGGCCATAGCGCTCAGCGGCGGGAATAAATGCCATGGGTGCGGTTCTGGTGTCTTGATCGTTCATGCGAATTAATAATTCATGGTGCTGCGCGGTTGAAGTGTCGCCATTGAGTGCAAGTATTTGTTGCGAATCTAATACAAAATGATTGTTAGTAAGCGCGCTGCGAATGCGTTCAATCCAACCCATTTGCCCGTGGCGATTGGCAAAATCTTGATCCTCTGCTTGGTAAATTTGAATACGGTTGCGGCCTTTTTCCTTGGCGACGTAGCAGGCGGAATCGGCCATTTGCAATACATCGGTAAGTGTTATGCCGCTATTACAAAAAGTTACCAGACCAATGGTGACGCCAACAGAAAAACTTTTATCTTTCCATACAAAATGAAAATCGCTTACTGTTAAACGAATTGTCTCTGCAATTTTTAAAGCAGTTTCCGTTGAGCAGCTCTCTAACAATACGCCGAACTCATCGCCGCCTAAGCGCGCCAAAGTATCGGTTTGGCGCAATCTTTTTTGTAGTAGGCTAGAGAGTTGCCGCAAGAGTTCATCACCCGCTACGTGGCCGCAGGTGTCGTTGACAATTTTAAATTGATCGAGATCGAGATAGAGCAGGGTGTCTTCTTTATGCTGGGTTTTACTGATGTTGAGTGCGTACTCAATACGCCGCTCAAATTCACGGCGATTAATTAGACCAGTGAGTGAATCATGAGTGGCTTGATAAGTCATTTCGGCAGCCATTTTTCGGGTTTTACTCACGTCGCGAAATACTAAAACCACGCCGATGATCTGCCCACCTTTACCGCTAATGGGCGCGGCAGAATCTTCAATCGCAAATTGATGGCCGGTATGCCTTTGAATGAGAATTGTATTCTCCATCAGCCCTGCAGATACTTTGCTTTCTAATACGGTTTGAATCGGGTTTGGTGCGAGCTGTTGAGTGTTCTCTTCAATAATATCAAACACCTCGGGTGTGGGTTTGCCATAGGCTTCTTCATGGCTCCAGCCGGTCATGGTTTCGGCAATGGGGTTGAGGTAAGTAATTAAGCCATTAATATCGGCGGTGATAACCGCATCGCCAATAGAGCGGAGGGTAACGCGCAGCCGTTCTTTTTCTGCAAATAATTCCTGTTCAGATTTTTTGCGCTCGGTAATGTCGCGCACTATAGCGACAAATAAATGGCGATTATTAATATGCATTTCAGTGACGTTTAATTCCATTCTGAAATTACTACCATCACCGCGTAAGCCCGGCAGCTCAACATTTTGTTGGCCGATAATATGGCTTGAATCGCCTGCTTTATAAAGCGCCATAGTGGCATCTAGACCTTGATGCGTGCTGAGTGGCATGAGATTTTTAAAATGCTGCCCTACAATATTGTCTGCAGTTTGATTAAATATTCTTTCTGCCGACGGATTGAGTGATTCGATAATGCCGTCGTCATCAATGGTTAATATGCCTTCGCCTACGCTGCCTAATAAGGTGCTGAGGTGTTGTTCCTTGTCGGCGGCCATAGCTTCTGATACTACCAATTTTTGCGCGAGTGATTGCAATTGTGAGCGAAGTAAAATAGCTCCTATGACGGCGCAAAGTAGCAGCCACTGCATAACAACTTTGAGTTGGTGGCGAATATCCGCGTAGAGTTCAATAGTTTCTTGTTTGTTAATCATGCCCAGCCCTGGGTAAACAGAACTGTAAGCAGCAATAACATTTTTATCGCGATAATCTATAGCTTCTACCACACCGCTTTCACCTGTTAATGCGAGCAGTACGGGAAAGGGTTTGCCGTACGTGGATGTGGTTTTAACTGTAAACATTTCTGGCGTGTGCTTCGGCGAAATGCACAGTAAAGATTTAGCCTCATAAATACACAGAATAACTTCGCCTGTTTGACCGAGTCCTTCAGTATTAAAAATGTTGTTATAGAGTTGGCTGAGTGGGTGCTCTAAAACCAAATTACCAAGATGTTTTTCACCATCAAAAAATTTTAGATTCAGTTTTTAAGTAGAACCCGTCTTTCCAATAAAATGTTGTGGTTGCATCTATTGCTATAGCAAAGCGCGCATCATGTTTGAATGTTCCAGACACCCAACGGCTATTGTTATGGGTGTCTTTCACGGCAATAGCGTGAAATCTTTGCTCCAGATTTTGATTGGCCATGTTGGCGGTTGTGTTGTCGGTAATGAGGTTACGAGTGGCGACAATAAAATCTGGGTGGTGCGCCGCATTTTCTGAATCATCATTTGCTTGGTTAATGGCGCTATAAAATACGGATAAACGATTGCTCATGCTAACTTGCAAGCGCTGCTGTAACGATTTCTCAAACAGACTTTGTTGGGCGGCAAAGCCTGCCAACCCAGCGGTAATAGTGACCACTATGAGAATAGCCGTGCCGATGAACGTAATTTTTTCATCTTCGCGCAAATAATGGCGCGAGCTATACCATTGCGCGCGATTCCAGCTCAGCCAAAGTCCGCTGGCAATTAAAATCATTCCAAACGCTGTGGGTATTGCCATACGCGCAGAGCGAGCCCAGCCAAACAATAAATCCGGTGAGAGTACATAGCCTACTAGGCCGGTTAAGCCTATGGCAAGAATACTAAAGGTGACGATTTGTACGAGCAGTGCCTGATATTTTGTCGTAACACGGGGAATTAGAATGAGTGCAATAGCGGTGAGGATAAAACCCAGCGCGCTGTTGGGAGCCATACGGCCGGGACGCACATTGCCGTCGGCAATCCATAAATGCTGTTCGTGTAGATCTATTCCCCAGTTTTCATTGGTGGTTATTTCAATAAAGGTAAGACTGCACAACACAAGTAAAAACGCGCCTATTACTGTTTGTGCACGATGTCTAATTTTAGTTTTTTGATTATCTAACAGCAGGGCGATTCCGCTGAGCGTGAAGCAAAGCGCGGTGTTGAACACCATGGGCACTAGCCCCAATTTGAATTGCACCAGAATGGGTATTTGCAATAACCATCCACACATTACTATCACGCCGGAGGCAATGAGTATGAGGCTGATGAATATGTTAAGAACTTTATGCATAACGACGATGAACCCCTGAGGTGAGTGGGTATCGTGTTTGGTTACATCCATTAACTCAAACGCTGGTGATCTATTAGGAGCGCAGGCGATTACACAAATTCTGTTATCTGTTAATAATAGGCTGATTTAAGCGAAAGACTAAGTAGAAAAGTTAATTTTTTATGCTATTTGTCGGATAATTTTTACTGGGTTGAGATAGTCGATACACGCAGTAGCGGTACGAGTATTTCATGCCTCTTTTAGCCATTAATTATTTTGAAGAAAGTAAGCCGCCAGTGGTCTTTCGATGAAGCGGTAGGTATTTTGAACTATGGCGGCTTTAAATTTCGTATGGGCTTGCGCGCTTCTTCCGGCTTGTAAATCCTGATATCCGGTATAAAAGAAATATTCCGTTTTTTCGCAGCGGGTGAGTGCATTTTTTTTCAAGTCATCGGCACTGGCGCGTGCTTGCCAATAATTCAATAGGGTTTGCTCCCATTTGCTATTGACCACAACCTGTTTGGCAATGGGCCATGGCTGCAGATGGGCTTGCCGCGCAATAATATCGCTCTTGATTAAATCGTAAACGCTAAATTTGGTGCGATTTATAACATAAGCATTAAAACCTTCGGCAGCTTTTTTCCAATCGCCTTGATTCATAAAGATTTCATGATAACCAGCTTCGCTCGCGCTATAGCCTTTTTCCACTGCCGCTTGTAATAGTGCTATTGCCTGTGTGTGATGACCCAGTGTGGACAAGTGCTGTGCTTTAAGACTAATACTTTCTTTGGTGGGTTTAATGTCAACTGCAAGCTGCGCTTCGTGTAAACCTATTTGATTGCGATTTTGATCAAAAAAAGCGTTTGATAATGCTGTATGTAAAGCCTGATCTTCAGGTTGAAGCGGAATCGCGAGTTGATAATATTTGCTCGAGTTTTGAATGTCTGATGGGTTTTCGTAATTGCAACCGTTGACCTCAGAGCGCTTAATATAAGTATCGGCTATGGCTTTGTATAAATCAGCAGAAGACTGATTGTTCTCTGTGCCCATTTTTAAGGTGGCGATTGCCAGTGGAAAGTAGCGATCCTCACTGTAAAGATTGGCGAGTTGGATATAGGCATTATCTGTTTGCGGTGATTCTTGAATTGCTGCAAGCAGTATATCTCGTAAGGCTTGGCGATCTGGTTGACGATTTTTTTCTTGCTGTAATAAGGTAACTGCATATTTTGCTAATGAAGGCGGGTTTAATTCACCGCGCACGCTTTCAGGTATTTGTACAAAAATTGTCTTGGCATCGTCAAACGCATTGGGTGTGCGGCCACGTAAGATGTTGTCGTAATACACATTGTAGAGTGCTCGCAATACGGCTTGATTGCCAGGGAACTGTGTTAGAACTTCTTTCAAATAGATTTCAGCAAGTTCTAATTCGATCGCGTTTTTGTTGGCGATACCGCTCTCCATATGGAGATAGCCTAAGCCATAAAGTGGCTCGGTATTTTTGGGATCTGCCAACACTTTTTTAATGAATGTGACTACCAAAGGGTTGCTGCTAATTTTTTGTGATGATATTAACTGCGATGACATTTTGTGTGCGTTGCTTGGGACTGCGATAGTAACTTTTTTATCATTGGTTTTACGAATGTCAGTGTGTTGCGTACCAGTTTTTTTTATGTTGTTAGGTGCCGTACAGCCGCTAAGTAGTATCGAGACAAAAGCAAACAGGCTTGCGATTTTTTTTATTGTGACATTTTTCATAGGGCTATTTATTCTGAGTAATCCATATCGTAATCAGGCACTAAATCTTAAAGCCAAGCTCTTCCGCTTTAGCAAAAGACTTGTCAGATTCGTACAACAAATTGTTATAGCCCTGCGCCAAACCTAATATATAAAAGGCTTCTGCATTTTTAGGTTCATTTTTTATCGCGTGATTAGCCGCTTCTAAGGCCTTACCGTAATGGCCATTTTTAATATGTAATTTCGCAAGTGCAATAAAACTCTCTGCTTTACCGGTTTTAGCGGCAGTTTCTTTGAGCGCAGCTAAGTCTGCAGCATTTTTGTCGTAGCGATAAACTATTGCCCATTCGCTGGCATCAAGTAGTTGATGGATTTGTTCATAGAACCGCGCGTAAGCTTGTGGCGATAGGCGAGTAGGTTTTACTGCCAAACTAATATCAACAATATAGTTGCCATTGTCTTCGCGGCCTTTCTGCGTAAGCGAGAAAAATTCATTGTCAAAATTTTGCCCTTGGCTGGTGACTGTGGCCACATGATTGGGCGTAGGGCGAGCAAAGGTTAGGTGTGTTGATAGGGTGTAGCCGGGATCAATTTCATATTCTTGGACCCGATCTTTTGGGTTATCTAGACTACGGAAGCTAGTAAATAAATTAATTAATTGCGTAATATTGAAACCGTAACTAAGTGGTTCTTTAGTGTCACTCCATACATTCGTAAACTTGTATCGGCCGGTAACGTTAAAGCTTTGCCAAAAACTATCGGCGTTATTGCCACTGATACTGGTGACGTCAGCGCTGGAATAAATATGCCCCAACATTTCGCGAAAGCTTTTATCGCGCTCACGAGAGTATTGCCACATGCCGCGCAAACGTTGCTCAAACTCACCGCCGAGTTTTAGGGTGAAATGGCCTTCAGTATTTTTGTTTTCAAATTTATCAAATGTTAAATCCAAGTGAGCAAAATGTTGTTCTTTAGTTAACGAAGGAATGGTCACAATATCTTTTGTAGTATCGTTTACGATTAATGATGGCTGACCTTCTAGACCAATTGAAAAGCCGGGAAACAAACCTTTATCGCCACTGGTGTCCATCCAAATTTCGCTAAGCCCTGCTTGGGCCGGAATGTGCACAATCATATGGTCAAAGCTAACGCTGGTAATTTTCATTTCTGGAATACCGCGCGAGCGGGTAATGACCAGCGCGGGGTCTGCTTTAACACCGAGTTTACGCAGCATGGTAACCGCGAGAATGGTTTGATCTTTGCAATCGCCATAACCATTGGTGAGTACTTCGAAAGCATTGTGTGGCTCGTAGCCGCCACGACCCACGTGTGCAAATACATAGCGCACTTTTTCTTGGATGGTTTTATAAACCGCTTTCACTTTTTCATCGAGCGTGAGCGCTTTCTTACTGATGTCATTAATTAATTTATCGAGGTTTGCGTCTGTAACAGCGTGTGGCGTGCTCAATTGATTCGCCCAGCGTGCAATATCTTGCCATGAGCTCATGGTGCTAGCGCGCAGTTGCGTGTAGCGCTGTTCATCGCGGGGCATACTGTCTTGCAATACAACCTTGGGTAAGTTTTTACCTTTCCATGTGAGTATTTGCTGATTGTTTTTTTCTTGGTGTGCGAAGCTTATGCCTGAGCTGCTCAAATTGTTATAAAACAGTGTGAAATTTTTAGGCGCGGTAATAGTGAATTCGGTGTTTGCGATTGCGTCTGAGCGCGCTCCTTGACCTGCGGCGCGGCCTTCCCACCAATTCATACTGAAACTATCGAACCATTGGTTGGGCACAATCTTTTTTGTGTCGGTATAGCGATATTGAAACTCAATTACAGAACCCTTACGCACATTTGGCAATGAAAAGAGTAGATCCTTGCGGTCTTGATAAAAATTTTCATCGCTCGGGCTTTGAATTTGAGTGGCATCCGGCTTAACGCTATCCATATCGCCTTCAGGCGTGCGTACATTAGCAAACTCAAGCTTAATATCTTCGTAGAAACTATTAAAGCTAATGCTAGTCTGGCTGTAGTCGCGTACGGCTTCATCACTGTTGATATAAATCGCCACATAAGAGACCGAGTGGCTGAAATAATTTTCATCAATGGTGATTTCAGTTTTACGTGAAATAATTTCAGCTTCGGCGTTTGGGTCGCGCTTATATTGTTTGATCAGGGTTGCCAAGGGCGGTGCAATACGCTCAATATTTTTAGCGTTAAGTTGCGTGACGGCGGGCATTGGCGGTGGTGATTCTGCACTTGCAGGCGGCGAGCAAATCAATGAACAACTAAACGCGAAACATGCAGCGATAAACATCTTCATTGTGATGATCTATTTCCTGTTTATTCGGTGAGCAAAAAAGCCTTCTGGGTAAACACTGCTTTAGATTACAAAGCAGTGCTTAGACTTGCTAAATTATGGAATGGGCATCCACTGGCTGTCTTTAGCGCTAGCAAAAATAGCATCAATAATTTTCATATTGGCTAATGCGTCGCTCAAGGGGGTAGGTACTGGCTCTTTGGCAAAAACACTTTGTGCAAATTCATCGGCCATATTACGGTAGTGATCGCTAGGCACTTGGATAATTTCTTCGCGAACATCATTACGTTTTAAAATAATGTGTGTGCTAGTTCCTGCCTGCGGGCTGAAGGGAAGCGGCATTAATATGCTGCCGTGCTCGCCATGAATTTTTACATATTGGCCCGCTTCGCTTTTGGTGGATGCACTAAAGGTTGCATTGCCATCTGCAAATTCCATGATGCCCGATACAAAACAATCAACATCGTAACCCGCGTAAGGCGTGATTTGCCCAAGTACGCGCAGCGGTTCTTCATCGTAAATAAAACGCGATAGCGAAATGCAATAGCAGCCAATATCCATAAGTGCACCGCCGCCCCAATCTACATTGTTGCGAATATTATCGGCATCGTGATTATTGTAAGCAAAGTACGCGTGGATACTGCGTACTTGGCCAATACCGCCGTCGCGGACTAATTGTTTTACCGTCTTCCACTGCGGATGAAAGCGATACATAAAGGCTTCCATCACCTGTAAATGCGGATGTTGTTGTGCAACGGAGATTAATTTTTCAACATCTGCTGCGTTTAAACCCAAAGGCTTTTCGCAGAGTACATGCTTGCCTGCTTCAATGGCTTTGATCGACCATGGCACGTGCAAATGATTGGGTAAAGGATTGTAAATGGCATCAATATTGGGGTCGGCCAATAAAGCCTCGTAGCTGTCATAAGCGTGTTTAATGCCCAATTCTTTGGCAGCATGATCCGCGCTTTCTTGCGTGCGTGAGGCTATGGCAACTACTTCGCCCTGCAATGAAGATTGAATGGCGGGGATTACTTTTTCGCGACCAATTTTGGCGCTACTGAGCACGCCCCAACGTAATTTTTGCATGAGCTTATCTCAAAAAATTGAAAAATTTGAATGTGTTATTAGCGCCAAATGAAAGCGCTATAAAAATTATTTTATTGGCCTTTATAAGAATCGTTAATGTATTTGCGGGCTTTCTTTGCGTTGTTGTAACAGGCGTCAAAATTTTCGGCGACTTGCATGGTACGTGCCGCGGTTAAGAGGCTTAGTGCTTTGGTGTAGCTCACTGTGCCGCCAAAACCCTTGGCTTTAGCGATGGAGAGTTCTTGCCAGGCGGCATCGCTTTCACTGGCACAACTACCGCGATATTCTTGGGTGTTGGCGCAGCTCATTAAAAGCAGCCCGCAGCAGATGGAAATAAGGCTTGCTGAAATTACGGCGGTAAACTTGGAAAGAAAGCTTCGCGACATTATTAGCTCCTAGGGTGATGCCAGTGTTGTGCAGGATGCACTCTGGCAGAGTGGAGCTTATTGTGGCGATAAGTGATGGGCTTGCCAACAAAATTATCCAAGACTTGAGATGGCTCTTGGTTTGTCGTTATGGCATTAGCAAATTGGTGTCAATCAGCTTAATCGCCGTTTGCGTTACTTCATCAAGGGTGGGCCAAACCTCAAGCAAATGGACATCGGGCTCGTTCAGAGGGTCTTCCATACTGGCGAATTGGCTGTCTAGTAGCGCCGGTGCCATGAAATGATCTTTGCGGCTGTTGATGCGGCCTTGGATAGTCGTTTTATCGCCGTTGAGGTAAAGCACGATAGTGCGCAAACCTGCGCTGCGAAGTATGTCGCGGTGTTTCTGTTTTAAGCCCGAGAATGCCAAAATCGTGTGAACTTGCTGGAGCGCATTGTTTTGTAGGCGCTCCTTTATAGATGCAACCCAAGGCGCACGATGTGTATCAGTGAGAGGGATTCCTTGGGCCATTAGCGCTCGCGATTCATCGCTATGAAAGTCATCGCCATCTAAATATTCATAGTTGTAGATGTCTGCCAAGGCGCTAGCTAGTGTCGATTTTCCGCTACCTGCAACCCCCATCACAATAATTAAAAAGGTGTTCGCTTGGGGATTGGAAACAGTTTTTATAAGGGGCATTTAGTCGCAATCGTCTTTGGGTGAGAGTGGTTGGGCTGAATTATCATATTAATTTTTTGATGATAGCACGGGTCCAAATGATAGCGCAATCATTTTTCTTATGCTATTGTGTTCTGATTGTGTAAATTTATGCTTTTACCTATGTGTTGTGCAATCTTCAATTGGAATATTAAAACAATGAAAGTAGCTAAAGAAAGCTCTGAAAAAAAAATAACGCTGATAGATGTAGCAGTAGCAGCGGGTGTAAGTGCAATCACCGTATCGAGAGTAATCAACCAGCCTGAGAAAGTTTCTGAGGCTTTACGCCATCAAGTGCAAAAGGCAATTGATTTGCTTGGGTATATCCCTAATCAATATGCTAGCTCGCTGGCGTCTTCCAAGTCAAAAGTAATCGGCGTTGCAATCCCCTCGCTTTCTAATACGGTGTTCACCGATGTGTTGCGCGGCATTTACGATGTAATAGGCGCGACAAGTTACAAGGTCTTGTTAGTTGATACGCATTACTCTCCACTTGAAGAAGAAAAAATGATTCGCACTTTGTTGAGCCAGGCTCCCGAAGGAATGATTATTACCGGCGGTGACCAAACCAAAGCTTGTCAAAATATTTTGCAAAAAGCGCGAATCCCTATTGTGCAGATAATGGAAGCGCTAGAAGACCCTTTGGATATGAATATAGGTTTTTCACATTCCCAGGCTGGCTATGACGTTGCCATGCATTTGTTGGAGCAAGGGTATTCGCGAATTGGTTTTATTGGTGCGCGCATGGATTCACGGGTACAACAGCGGCTTCAGGGGTTTAAATCGGCGCTTGAGAAACATGACAAGTACAGGACAAATTTTGTTGTTACAACTCCGGAGCCTACATCCATTGCGGTGGGAGGGCAATTATTAAAAAGTTTGATGGCAAATACCAAGGGTGTCATAGATGCCGTTTTTTGCGCGAATGATGATTTGGGGTTGGGTGCCTTGTTTGAAAGTCAGCGTATGAACATCAAGGTGCCTGATGATTTGGCTATCTGTGGCTTTAATGACATCGAAGCAGCGCAGTATGTTAATCCTTCTATGTCCAGTGTGTATGTTGGGCGCTACGAAATGGGTGTGAAGGCGGCAGAGATGGTAATTAATCGTTTAAATGGAAAAATGGATGAGCCCAAGATTGTAGATATGGGTTACCAAATTAAAAAGCGTCAATCGACAACTCATTGATCCAGTCAATCAGTTGAAAAACACAATTAAAAATAAAGAGGTTACTGTGGCAAATAATAATGCGAATGATCGTTTAGCGAGGCTCAGCTGGCGCGAGCGGATTGGCTATGGTTTGGGCGATGCCGGGTTCAATTTTTATTGGGCAATCATCGGTTCTTATCTGGTTTTTTTCTACACGGATGTATTCGGTATTTCAGCTGCCGCTGCTGCGACAATGGTACTTGTCACAAAAGTGATAGACGCCATTACCGATCCCCTTATGGGCGGTCTTGCGGATCGCACCAATACCCGCTGGGGAAAATTTCGCCCTTATTTGCTGTGGGGCGCGCTGCCGATGATGGGTGCAGGTATTCTCACCATGAGCACGCCAGATTTGGATGAGACTGGAAAATTAATTTGGGCCTATGCGACTTACGCTTTGTTGATGCTCTGCTACACAGTGCTGAATATGCCTTACAACTCATTAAGTGCGGTCTTAACGGCGAATACCCAGGAGCGAAATAGTCTTAACAGTACGCGATTCTTCTTTGCTTATTTCAGCAGTATTTTAGTGGGGGCAGCGACGCCGGAATTAGCTGAGTATTTTGGCGATGGTGACAGATACAGCGCTAAAGGTTGGCAAATGACGATGGTGATTTATTCTGTGGTGGCTTCCTGTTTATTTGCGGTGACTTTTTTTGCCACCAAAGAGCGTATTCAACCCTCTGCCACTCAAGAAAAAACTAATCCTCTGCAAGATCTAAAAGATTTGTTTCTCTGTCGTCCTTGGTTAGTGCTCTTCGCTTTGGCAATGGTATTTATGGTGACCATGACCTTGCGCAGTAGCTCTGCCCCTTACTATTTCCGCTATTTTGTTGAACGCCCAGATCTGTTAGGTACTTATATTGGGCTGCAAATGGCAGGCTTAATGGTTGGCGCCATGTTTGCGTCAACAGTAACGAAATATATTGATAAACGAAAATTGATGTTGTGGCTGTTGTGTGTCGTGGCAATATTGTCCATTTCGTTTACATTTATTTCCAAACCAAAACATTTGGGCGTCGTTGAAATATCGACAGCGGATATTCAGCTGGAAGCTACTCATTTATTAAGTGGCCCGCATGTGGAGGGCGACACTTATCAGTGGTTGCGTCACGATAAAATTTTCTGGATTTTTAAAAAATCTGTTCCGCTAGATGAGACAGGTCAAACATTGCAACTCGCTGAGGCCAAAGGCCAAGTTATCAGTGTGATTCGCACCACTCAAACGGGCGCTGTGCAAGACAGTTCTGATTTACCCAAAGAAATTATTTGGATGTTTGCATTGAATATTTTGATCAGTATTGCGCTAGGATTCAAAGCACCGATTACGTGGTCCATGTATGCAGATGTGTCTGATTACAACGAATGGAAGAATGGACGCCGCGCTACTGGGATGACTTTCGCTGCAACTACTTTTTCGCAAAAACTAGGCAGTGCAGGCGGATCATTTTTAATGTTGTCAGTATTGGCCATCATGGGTTATCAGGCGGGAAAAATGCAAGACGGTGCTTCGTTAGACGGCATTGTGTATATGCAAACGCTTGTTCCTGGTTTGTTTGCTTTGCTCACCGCGTTCGCACTGGTTTTCTATAATTTGACGGATAAAAAACTGGAGCAAATCCAGCAAGAATTGAAAGCGCGGGATAATTAATTACTCATCAAAACAAACCTCCTCTTGGTCTTCACCTTAAAAAAGGGAGACGGGGGTTTAGGCTTTTAAAAATCGTAAGAGACACCTAAATTGTACGAGACACCTATGACTCAATCATTGTTAAACCCCAGCGCTTTATTTAATTCCAATAGTGATCGCTACGAATTACACTCACCCACCGCAATGCCACGCGCTGCTGGTTTTTTGTGGAATCAAAAAATGATGATGCAAATGACCTGTCGCGGCTACGCTGTTGCGCAGTTTATGCAGCCAGAGCCAGCAAAATATGCGTACGCGCCGAATCTGGAAGCTAAAACGTTTATGCAGCCGGAGCAGCCCTATTTTGCGCATCATCCGGGTCGCTTTTTTTATGTGAAGGATGAAGAGACCGGGGATATTTTTTCTGCACCCTACGAGCCAGTGCGCGCGAACTTAGACAAATTTACTTTCTCTGTCGGCAAAAGCGATTTGGCATGGACTATTGAGCATTTAGGGATTCGCATTGAAATGAGTGTGAGTGTGCCAGTTAGTGATGTGGTGGAGTTGTGGAGTCTGCGCGTTACTAACTTTTCTGGCAGCGCACGAAAAGTCAGTGTCTATTCTTATTTCCCTATTGGCTTTATGTCGTGGATGAATCAGTCTGCGGAATATCGCGCTGACTTGGGCGGCATAGTGGCTAGCTGCGTAACGCCTTATCAAAAAGTGGCAGATCACTTTAAAAATAAAAACTTTAAAGACAAAACCTTTTTCCTGCACGATCAAGATCCTATCGCATGGGAAGCCAAGCAAGAAGCGTTTGAAGGCGAGGGTGGCTTGCACAATCCATCTGCCTTGCAGTTAGATGAATTGGCAAAAGGCGATGCCCGCTATGAAACCCCTGCTGCAGTTCTACAGTATCGCCTCTACTTGGGTACCGAACAATCGCGTGAGTTGCGTTTTATATTTGGCCCCGCGTTTGACGATGCGGAAATTATTCAGCTGCGCGATAAATATTTAAGTGCACAAGGTTTTGCAAAAGCAAAAGCGGAATATCAGGCTTATGTCAGTTCTGGTCGCGGTTGTTTACAGATTGAAACGCCAGATCAAGAACTCAATAATTTTGTGAATCACTGGTTGCCGCGGCAAGTGTTCTACCATGGCGATGTAAACCGTTTAACCACCGATCCGCAAACGCGCAATTACCTGCAAGACAATATGGGCATGAGTTATATCAAGCCGCAGATTACGCGTGCTGCTTTTTTGCATGCACTGAGTCAGCAAGAAGCAAGCGGCGCTATGCCTGATGGTATTTTGTTGGCAGAAGGTGCCGAGCTTAAATACATTAATCAAATTCCCCATACCGATCACTGCGTGTGGCTGCCGGTGTGTTTAAAAGCTTATCTCGATGAAACCAATGACTATGCGATTTTGCTGGAGCAAGTTGCGGATGCTGAAGGCGATAAAACTTACACCGTATTTGAGCGCATTAGCCGTGCAATGGAATGGCTGCTGAGTGCGCGCGATTATCGCGGCCTGAGTTTTATTGCGCAGGGCGATTGGTGCGACCCC
Source organism: Cellvibrio sp. (assembly GCA_035389145.1). Lineage (GTDB taxonomy): Bacteria > Pseudomonadota > Gammaproteobacteria > Pseudomonadales > Cellvibrionaceae > Cellvibrio. Next base: position 2,403 of record DAOORH010000004.1, on the reverse strand, counting down.
ATGAATATGGTGGGCTATAAAGGCAAAGGTGTTTCTGGTTGGCTGTCAGTCGCTACCGCATACGCATTAAATTTGTGGGCGGATATTTGTGCGCAACAATCCCAACCAGACGTTGCTGAGAAATTTCGTACGGGTGCGCAGGATGTTAATCAAGCCGTCAATAAATATCTGTGGGATGGCGATTGGTTTGCGCGCGGTATCACCGATGACGATGTGGTGTTTGGTATCAGCAAAGATCCCGAAGGCCGCATCTATTTAAATCCGCAAAGCTGGGCAATTTTAGGTGGTGCGGCGAGCGACGAGCAGCGTACAAAAATGCTATCTGCTGTTGAGCAACAATTAGAAACACCTTATGGCGTTACCATGTTTGCGCCTGCGTACACAGCTATGCGCGATGATGTTGGTCGCGTGACCCAAAAGCATCCCGGTTCGGCAGAAAATGGTTCGGTCTATAACCACGCAGCGGTGTTTTATATTTACAGTTTGTACACGATTGCGGAAACCAATCGCGCCTACAAATTGCTGCGCCAAATGATTCCGGGGCCAAGCGAGCAGGATTATCTGCAGCGCGGTCAGCTGCCGGTATTTATTCCCAATTATTATCGCGGCGCCTATCACCAATATCCGCGCACTGCAGGGCGGTCTAGCCAGTTGTTCAATACCGGCACTGTGTCTTGGGTGTATCGTTGTTTAGTGGAAGGTTTGTTCGGTTTGCAGGGCGATGCAAAGGGCTTGTCCATTAACCCACAGTTGCCGAGCGAATGGTCGCAAGCGAAAGCTGTGCGTGAATTTCGCGGTGCGACTTTCCATGTGAATATTCAGCGTGCTGCCGTTACCCAAATTGCAGTGAGCGTCGATGGTGTGCAATTGGTGGAGCCGCATATCGGTAATATTGTGGTGGGTAAACAATATCAGGTGGAAGTGTTACTGCCCTTATAATGCACGGTTAAAAATGAAAAGGCGCTGTTACAGGATGTGTAACAGCGCCTTTTTTATAAGTGTCTTTCTATGTTGTCTTATTGGGCTATTTTGCTTTAGTCGGCTTTTTAGCGGCGGGCTTTTTGGCTTCTGCTTTTGCTGCCGTCTTGGATGCTGATTTTGATGGTTCTGCTTTTTTTGGGGCTGCCTTTTTTGGTTCAGCTTTCTTGCTGTCAGTTTTCTTGGGATCGGCCTTTGCGGGCTCTGCTTTTTTTGCCGCCGCTTTAACCGGTGCTTTCGATACAACGGGTTCAGTTTTTTCCTTCTTGGTCGCGGGCTTAGCTTTTACTTCAACTGGTGCTGGCTCAGCTTTCTTGGCTGGAGCTTTTGCAGCAGGTTTGGTCGCTGTTACTTTTTCAGCGGGCTTTTCGGTCACCTTTTCGGCTGTTTTGGCTGCTTTAGCAGGTTTCTCTATAGTTTTTTCAGCGTGTTTAATGGGTTCGGGTATTGGCTCGGCTTCAACGACGGGCGCGGGTTTAGCTTTCGCCTTACTTTTGCCTTTCGGATTTGCTGTAGCGAGGTTTTTAACCACGCTTAAATACTTAACCCAAGCCTGCTCTACGGGGTTCTTGGGTGAGCTTTGGTTGGCAATTACTTTAAGTATATGAAGGTCTTCGGGGGTTGGGTCAGAGACTTCATCGATACATAAAGCGCTTATCAGCGTACCGTTCTTGCGCAGGAGGCGCGCCTGAATATCCGACAAACCGCCTTTTTCAAAGCCGTTGGGGAAATGTACGGAATCGGCAAACGACTGCTTGAGATAGTGTTCACGTGGCAGCATAGAGATTACTCCGTTCTTAGTATGTGCACTCTTTGTTATTGGTAGCCGTAAAAATAGGGTGCGGCCAAAATTGTACGGCGAATGTAATCTGTTTTTATGACACTGTATAGATGATTTTTTGCTCTTTGTGAGTCTGGCTGCTGTGTTTGCGATTAAGTCTAATATCGGCGCACTGAGGTGCCCAAATTGCGGGCGAAAAAAAACCGGCAGAAGCCGGCTTTTAGGTCGCTAGCCTAGGCTAGCAAAAGCAGGGGCAATTAAGCCAATGCTTTGATTTTTGCGTTCAAACGGCTCTTGTGACGAGCAGCTTTATTCTTGTGAATAAGGCCTTTGTCAGCAATGCGGTCGATAACAGAAACAGCAGCAACGTAAGCAGCTGTTGCAGCGGCTTTATCGCCAGCTTCAATCGCGCTGATTACTTTCTTCAGGTAGGTACGCCCCATTGAGCGCATGCTGCCGTTGTGCTTGCGAGCTTTTTCGTTTTGACGCGCGCGTTTTTTGGCTTGGGGTGAGTTTGCCACCGTGGTGCTCCTATAAAAAGCTTAAAATGAAATCTAAAATACTGAGATTCAACCGAATTACGGTCTGAAATCAAGGACGCGACATTATCCCGTTTTTCGCCGCCCTGTCAACCCAAAAACACG
>DAOORH010000003.1:0-26197 GCA_035389145.1 Cellvibrio sp. | reverse complement strand
CAGACAGTTCGAATGCCTTTGAAACAGCCATTGAGCAACAATTTCAGGCCGTCGCCATAGGCCGTGAAAACGCAGTTCGCGCGCAATTTGATAGCTATAAAGACTTGCTGCAATCACTTGCCCACAATCGTCTAGCACAGGAAGCGGGTTATGGCTTAGTGCGTGCCTACAATACTTATCACTACGAAGTGGTCGCACCCCCAATCGAGGAAGCTCGCGCCACTTTAATGGAATGGTACAAAAATGATTACGCCAAGGTTTATCAACAACAAACCCGGGGTTTAAGTGCGCCTGTCGATGACTGGCTCGCCGGGCTGTCACTGGATGCGCTGCTGATTCAAACCAATTACATGGCGCAAAAAGGAACGGCTGGGATGGCTGAGCTTGCTGATGCAGGCGACGCCACCATTTACGGCCAGCAGTACAAGCGCTGCCACAGCAGTTTTCAAGATGTGATTAAACGCTTTGGATTGAGCGATTTAATGCTGGTAGATAGCCAAACCCTCACCGTTATTTACTCCGCCAACAAAGGCCCGCAGTTAATCAGCTCACTCAAAGATGGCGCCTTTAAAACCAGCCAGCTGGCACAGATCGCCCAAGCGCTAACGCAGAACCCCAGTGGTGAACCGATGATTTCCGAGTTCAGCCACAGCCCCTTTCAGTTTGAAAAGCAGGTGGTGTACTTGGGCGTGCCCGTGTTTTATGACCTTTTTAGCAAAGATAAGCCCGTGAGCTTTCTGATTGCCGAAATCCCCGCCAGCCGTTTCTCGCACATTATGACCGCCGGTTTCAACTGGGCATCCTTAGGTTTGGGTAAAACGGGTGAAGCCTACCTTGTCGCTAAAAACGGCACTCTGATTACTGAACTACGCCCCATGCATGAAAATAGCAAAGGCTTTATTGAACAGCTTAATAAGCAGACCGGCAAACAAAATAGCCAAGCGCAGATCACACAGATTGAGCGCAACCAAACCGCCAGTGGTTGGCTGAACATCGCCAATAGCGCAGCCTCAACCGGCAAGGCCGGAATGGGCGAAACTCGCGATTACCTTGGCCGTACCATGCTCACAGCGTGGCGGCCGGTACAGATTGGCAACCAACAATTTTCGCTCATTACCCAGCAAACGCCAGATGAAGTTTTCGCGACGATTAATTCATTGACACTCTCAGTGTGGCGCAACCTGATTATCGCCGCCTTTCTATTAACCGCGATTGCCGCAGGTATCGCCTTTGTGTTTTCGCGTCATATCACGCAACCCATTACCCGTCTGGCAGAACAAATTCAACGCGTGGGCGATAACAAAGATCTGAGTGTAGAGTTTGTGGTGGAACACAAAGATGAAGTGGGAAATATCAGCCAAGCACTCAATGGCCTGTTTGCCGAGTTACGCAAGATGTTGTCAGAGGTGACCAAGGCATCGCATCACTCGGTCTCTAGCTCAAGCGAAAACGCCGCCACCAGCGAGCAATGCCGCCTAGAAACCGCGCGCCAGCGCCACGAAATGACCGCGGTAGATAGTGAAACCAACCAAATGGTGATCGCCTTTAACCAAATGACTCAGCAATTGAGCGTAGTGGCCAAACAAGTTGAACAAGCAGCTGAAACTGCCGCCGGCGGCAAAGGCCGCGTGGTCGCCGTGGCCGATAATATGCGGCATTTGTCTGGGCAGGTGAGTGAATCCTGCGAAAGCATGGCCGCCCTGCGCGCCGCTGCCGATAAGATCACTAAAGTGCTGGATACCATTCAAAGCGTTGCCGAGCAGACTAATTTGCTCGCGCTCAACGCCGCCATTGAAGCCGCACGCGCAGGGCAACATGGGCGCGGTTTTGCAGTGGTGGCCGATGAAGTGCGCCGCCTCTCTGCCGATACCCAAGTGGCCACTGGCGAAATTCAAGGCTTGATCAATAATCTGCGTCTCACCGTAGACCAAACTGCCGATGGCCTCAACCGCGAGCAGGAGAGTGCTGCACAGTGCCTAGCAGAATCTGAAGCCGCCGAATTCGCCTTAATCAGCATTCAACAGGCAGTGGTGGATATTTACAAGATCACCGATGCGCTCACGCAGCAGGCGCAAGGTGAATCCAGCCGCGCGGAAGCTATACGCTATCGGCTGGCAGAAATGGTGCGCGCGGTAAACCAAACCGATGAATCAATCGCCCGTTTAGCGCAAAGCGCTAAAAACCAAAATCAGGTTGCACAACAGATGATGCAGACTACCAAGGTACTGAAGTTTGCTTAGCTAGCTCTCGAATAACAGGCGAAAAAAAACCGGGCAATGCCCGGTTTTTAGCTCACAGCTATTACTTCTGGCGACGTGCACGCCCCAACAGAACCAAGCCTAAACCAAACAAGCTCAACAAGAGGCTTGATGGCTCCGGTACATTGGTTTTGGGTGGAGTGTAGCTCCAGTGATAGTCGTGAATTTGGCCATCGCCAATGTAGGATTTAGCGGCCAATGAGCCATCAATATCATTGTTAATATCAACTGCTGCGTTCAGAGCTAAAACAGAACCCGCCCAACGATTACCGAGATCAAGCGTGTTTTCCGCCTCGTAGAAATTCCACAAAATATTGGAATAATTCGCGGAAGCACCAAAATTGCCTAAAAAGTTGAAACTGCCCAATCCATTTAAGTTGGTACCAGACACGTTAATCACAACTTTCTGTGCATTGCCAAAATCAATATCCCAACCATGGCTGCTAAACAGGGTGCTGCCGCTAAGGTTGAACACAGCTAGATCAGTCGCCAGACCGCCGTAAATAAATTTGCTTTGGTTCAAATCGCTGTTGTTAACCACACCAGTACTAACCAAGCTTTTGTAGTAGTTTGATTCGGCAGTCAGCTGATTGAATAGGTTAGTCTTCTTTGCATCCAAACCACTTACTTGATGCACACATGCTGCGCTGCCACCGAAAGGAGTGCCATTGCAATTAATAGTACCTACGTTGTTGGTACCGCCATAGCCCAAGGCACCGCCGTTTACTTTAAGCATATTTGCATTTAAATCACCAACTACCTCTAAGGTATCGGTAGTGAGTGATTTATAGATTGCATCTTGGGCAAACTCGGGGTTCATACCATTTAAGTTGCCACCAATAAAGGTTTTGCCATGTACATGACCGCTTCCACCAGAGACACCAAAATCTCCGCTGAGGATGAGGTTGTAATCATTTAAGGGGCCGGCAAACACAGAAGTAGACGCGGCCATAAAGCCAAGCAACGCTATCTTTTTGAAAACATTAATCGACATAAAAGAACTCTTTTAAATAAGTAAATAATCTGTGGAGCCAGTAAGCAGCTTTCATGCCTAAATATTGAAAGCCTTGACCCAGCTGAACATCACAGCAATAACGATAACTGCATCACACAAAAGTGTAAACAATTCCGACAGCTCTGTCGGCATAAAATCAAACACTCACGATTTGGCTGAATTAAACTAGCGGCTAATCTCCCTTCTAAGGCCAGCAAATCCCATGGAATTTACTTTTCCCGCCATTGGTATTATTCACTCCTGCTTTAAAGAGAAATTTGGCATACCCCGCCAACCGGGTTTAGCGCCTTTGGCCACCGCCGAACTCGAGCTTTTAGCGCCTTATAATGACCCCACCGCGCTCGATGGATTGGAAGGCTGCAGCCATATTTGGGTTCAGTTTGTATTCCACGCCAACAGCCGCAGCGAATGGAAACCCAAAGTTAAGCCACCGCGATTAGGCGGCAACAAAAGCCTTGGGGTCTTTGCGACCCGCTCGCCCACGCGGCCTGCGCCCATTGGTTTATCAGTAGTGAAGCTGGACGGCATTGTGGAACGCGATGGCAAGTTGCTGTTACAACTAAGTGGGATTGATCTGTTAGATGGCACACCCGTTTTGGATATCAAGCCCTATATACCCTATGTAGACCTTGTGCCAGAGGCCGTTAATGGCTTTGCAGCTGCCGCCCCGCAGTTGATACCTGTTGAATTTAGAGCTGAAACTACCGCCTTTTGCGACGAATATCGTCAAAAAACCCAAATCGACCTTACTGGATTGATTCGCCAAATTCTGCAACAAGACCCCCGCCCGCAATATCAACAACCCGAGCCAGAGCGTGTTTACGGTATGAAATTGTTGGATCTGGATGTTCGCTGGCAATATCGCAGCAACCCAGCGGGCCTTCGTATCTTGGTGTGTGGAATAGATCCCGTAGTGACTATGTAAATTAGGGTTAAAAATAGCTCAAGAAGTCCAGAGGGTGGCTATGCTTTGGAGTGGTTAATATCCATCCATGTCCCAACACAGATATCCACAGAGCAATAATATGAAACTACTCAAACACCTCATTTCAATTGCGCTTATCAGCTGTATTGCCGGTTCTGCCACAGCAGCCGATGAAGCAAAATCCGACGCTCAAAAACACGCCGATGCTTGGCAAAACAGCCAAGGCTGGTGGAACGCTACCGATATCCCCGCTTTTAATCAAAGTAAAATCACTCAGCAAGTGCCGCTGGTAAAAGTGAAGGGCAACAAATTCGTCAATGACAAAGGCGATATGGTTGTGTTTCGCGGGGTGAATATTTCTGACCCCGATAAACTCGTCAACCAAGGTCACTTCAATCGCAAGCACTTTGAGGTCATCAAGGCTTGGGGTGCAAACGTTGTACGTATTCCGGTACATCCATCCGCTTGGCAAAAGCGCGGCAAAAAAGGCTACCTGCCCATTTTGGATCAAACCGTGCAATGGATTAACGAACTAGGCATGTACGCGATTATTGATTGGCACTCTATTGGGAATCTCAAATCTGAGATGTACCAAACCAGCAGCTATTACACCACCAAAGCAGAAACTTTCGATTTTTTCCGCACGGTTGCGCCACGTTATAAAAACGTGAATTCAGTCGCCATGTACGAAGTCTTCAATGAACCCACCGTATTTGGCGGGCAATTAGGTGTGTTGAGTTGGGCTGATTGGAAAGCGATTAACGAAGAAGCCATCACGATTATTCAGGCGCACAATCCAAATGCAATTTCGTTAGTCGCCGGTTTTAACTGGGCGTATGACTTAACACCGATCGCAACTGCGCCCATCGAAAAAGAAAACGTCGCTTACGTAAGCCACCCTTACCCCATGAAAGTGAAAGCGCCTTTCGAACAAAACTGGGAGCGCGATTGGGGCTATGTTGCTGATAAGTATCCCGTGATTCTCACTGAAATTGGGTACCAGTTAGCAACAGATAAAGGCGCACATATTCCTGTAATTGACGATGGCAGCTACGGCCCACGCATCACCAACTATGCACAGAGCAAAGGTATTAGTTGGGTAGCTTGGGTGTTTGACCCTGATTGGTCACCGCAAATGATTAAAGATTGGAACTATGAGCCCACCATGCAGGGCAAACATTTCCGCGAAGTCATGTTGAAAGAAAACAAGAAATAGTTGTTCTGTGTGTGAATTCTGAAAAATCCCGCTGCTAGCGGGATTTTTTTTGCGCTTCATGTCAGTAGTATTTTTTACTAACGTGAATCTATTTATCGGGCACACGCATCTAAGCTGATGCTATACAAATAACATTTTATTGATTCCGCAAAATCAATACCCCACCTATACTGGCCAAGCTGGGGCTCTAGAGCTCAGCAATTTTAAAATCACACTTAATGGAGATATCGTGAATACATTCATTCAATGTCGCTTCGGCTTACTCGCCACTGCTTTTTTATTGTTCTTGTCGAGTTGCACTAGTAATAATACCGATTCAAATAAAAAACAAAATGTTGCCAATCAAAGTACAAACAAGAGTGCACCCCTTAGTTTGCAAGGAACTGCACTCGCCTTTGACATTACGAAAACCGAACTGCTCCAAGGGGCGGACCCAAGATTGGCTCGCGATGGCAGCTTTAAATATTATTTTTTTGCAGATCGCCTGTTTATTGATGGCCGCGACTACAACGGCTTTGCGTGGGGCTCAGAATACAAAGTGGATATTAAGGGCAACCAGAGTGACATTGTTCAGCAAATAAAAGTGCAAGAGAACGGTGCCAATTTAGAAGTGACTGTCAAAACACAACTCACTTATTTAACACCTAACTCTGGTACTTTTGAAGTTGATGTCAACCAAAACCATAGTATGGCTGGTTTACTTCACTACCGTCATGCAGGCACATTCCAATCCACCGATACCAAATTGGATATGATGGCTAAAGGCTTGCCCAACTCCAATCTGGATTTAATGTTTCAAAATATCAGCGCCAATGAAAAGAATATAGATTTAAAACCAGGCTCTAAACTCACGATGAATTTCAGCGGCCCTCAGTACGCCAAATTCACGCTGAATGACAAAGTTTATGAAACCAAGGATTATCAACTGATTGCTGTAGATACGTTTAATAAAACGATTAAAGGCACATTCCACGGCGATACACCCTTTGAAATTCAATTACACTTCGACCAATTTTATTTTGGTAAGTTTGAGGTCACTGTTGGCAATGGCGCTTTTAAAGCTAGCGGCGCTTTTATGAGCTCACGTTGGATACCCATAGCCGATTATAAAGTTCAAGGTAAGTTTACCGATGGTTTAAAGTACAAATCCAAACACACCAGCATTGAATACCCCTATTCTGTTTATTTGCCACCGAACTACGCGACATCAAACAAAAAATATCCGGTTCTCTATTTAACTGATGGTCAGTGGGTGAAGGAATTTCACAAAGCAGTAGAAGCTCATCACAAAGACTTTATTGTTGTTGCTATTGAGCAAGGCCCAGAAGATCGTCGCATGGTGGATTACAGATTGCCGGGTGCACTGCCTTATATTCGCTTCTTGAAAGAAGAAATTATTCCGCATATTGAAAAGCAATACCGCACCAACGCCAATCGTATTTTTTGGGGTGCATCACTGGGTGCAACTGTGGGCGAAATATTGTTGAGTCAGGAAACCCAGAAGAAACCTTATTTTAGTACTTACGCTTTGAGTGACGGCGCTTTCTGGGCAAACTCACCGGAGATCCAAGAAAAAGTGAAATCGGCTTTAGCGCAACCAAAATCTGAAACGATTTCTATTTTTACCTCAGGTACACGCCAAGGCAATTATATTACCAACCTAGATTTTGTTAATCGCGTGCAGAGTTTAAATAACTCAACACTCGACATAAAAAATATTGAGTTAAAAGAAACCCACAACGAAATGGCTACACCGACGTTTGAATATTTTATTGATGCAATGCACTAAGCATTAATTAGCGAAGCCGCCGATCTACAACCTTCGGCGGCTTCGCGCTCAGCGTGAGCGGGTAGGAATGAATTAAACTAGCAAATTGGTGCTTTTGGCATTAAGGCGGTTAGTTTAGATGTGAAATACGCAAGGATGCGTGCGCTACTGAGGCACAATAGCGGCACCTTTTAAGTGCAGAGAATCAGCGAAGCTTGATTTCCCAGTTATCAATAATTGTTTTTAAGGTTCCGTTGCTGCTAATGATATCCATGCCATCGTCAAACAAAATCATCGCTCTTTTTCCCTTCTCGGTTTTCGAAAACAAAACATATATTTTATCGGGCTCAAGCATACCCACAATCGTCAGCTTATTCTTAAGTTCTGGTTCCTTGTCTAGAATTGATAAAAAAACAAGCCGGTCGATAATGGTGAAATCTGCACGTCCAGTGCCTATCATTCTCAGATTATTGATATCCCCAACCGTACGCTGAACCTGATTGCGAGGATCGTCTGTGATCTCGGTAGGGTAGGTATATCCAAGAGTCAGTGTCAATCGCTTGTTATTGAATGATACTTTATCTTGATAGGGCTCGCCGAACCTTGCAACCACCACCTGCTCACTCAACGCAATCGTGTTCTTTGGAATCAAATAATTTTTTCTCACGTCATCATTGACACCCGCATTAAATACACCCGCATAAACTCCCTCCTTGGTTCGAATGAAGCCTCGCTTAAAGGGCACAATATCTAAGGTAAGTTCCGCACCAACTGCACTGTATGCCGCTTTGACGATATCGACTGAACGCCCTTCAACCAGCTCGCCAACTTTTGCGGAATAGGGATACCAGTCATCTTCTGCAGCCAGCAACACTTTTTCAGGTGCGGCCAAAGACGAGTGCACCGTCAAAGCGAAGACCAAGAAAGTGAATATATTTTTCATAATGACTCACACACAATTGCTAAGGCGCCCTGCGACCGAAGCTGCGTAGGTTCAACCGCACTCTTCAACTACTTCGCGTTCAGGGTGAGCGGAATTTTTTGTAAGCTACACGCGTTTACTTAAGACACCCGATAAATTTCATTAAGCTGTTTAGAAAAATTCTCTACCGATAAGGGGCGAGCAAACAGAAACCCTTGCCCAAACTCACAGCCTGCTTCGCGTAGGAAGGTGGCTTGTGCTTCGGTTTCTATTCCTTCGCCAGTGACTTGCGCGTTGAGTGTGTGACCCATAGCGATAATCATTCTGACGAGATTGGTGCTGCGCTTTTTATCGGGTACACCCTCTAAAAACATGCGGTCGATTTTTAATTTTCCCACTTCAAACCTGCGCAAATAACTGAAGGACGCATAGCCCGTACCAAAATCATCAATCGCCAACTTTATTCGACTGCCGCGAAGATAGGCGAGGTTCATTTCCACCTCGGGCGCAGAGCTGAGTGCAATACCTTCTGTTACTTCCAACTCAAGCGAAACCGATGGCACATTTTCTTCTTGCAGAATACGGCAGACATCTTCAGCGAAACTACGCTGCTCCAACTGAAGCATTGAAACATTCACGGAGATGGTGAGCGGCTCCTCTGTCATTTGTTGCCATGCTTTAATTTGTCGCACCGCCTGACGCAATACCCATAGGCCAATGGAATAAATGCTACCCGATGCTTCCGCCAGCGGAATAAAAACCACAGGGCTGATGAGCCCGCGCGCCGGATGCTGCCAACGAATTAATGCTTCAGCACCAGAAATGCATCCGGTTGCTAAGGAAATTATGGGTTGATAAACAATAAATAATTCATCTCGCTCCAAAGCCATCTGCAAATCTTCACGCAAAGCGAGGGCTTCTTGTTCGGCTGCATGGTGTTCAACACTGTATTCCAGCCAACCATTTTCACGATTTAACTTATAAAAAGTATGCAGTGCAATTTCTGCATTGTGTAACACGTGCGCCCAAACATCCCGCGCCTGTAATCGGCTTACCCCAACACTGAAACGCGTTAACAAAGAAATATCGCTAGTTTTGACCGGGCTGGAGAAAAAGCCAAACAGCATATCCAAACGCTGCTCTAAATTAACGCCCCGGTCTAAATCCAAAATGAGCACAAAACGATTGTCGCCCACTCGCCCAATCAGCTCTGTCGGCCCGCAAAAGTGCTCTAACCGTTTAGCGACACCCACCAAAAGCTGGTCACCCGTTGCGACTCCGTATTTGTCATTCACTAATACCAAGCCTTCAAGGCTGACGAGTGCGCAGATATATTGCCCGCTGAATTGCAGGCTGTTAATGAGATCTTGAACTTGCTGACCCAGATAGGCTCTGTTAGGTAAGGCGGTAAGTTCATCAAAGTAAATTCGTTGTGTCAGTTCCTGCTCTGCGCGCTTGCGGGCTTGAGATTCAATAGAAAGCGCTAACATATCTGCAATTGACGCTAAAAAATTTGTTTCATCGGGCCGCCATTGTCGTGGCCAATGGTTCATCGCTAAAACCAAACCTATGGCTTGATCACGCACTAATGTCGGCATTGCCAAAATCGCGCCTGCGCCCCCAATATTTACCCAGTAATTAGGGTTTTCGGTACGCATGACTTGAGGTAACACCAAGCCAATCTTGCGATCAAGCACATCAAATAGCCAAGGGGCGTGGTCGCGCTTAATCGTACTACCAAATACAGAAAGGTGACGAGCCTGCTCATTCAATGCTTTGCAAAGGAGTGTTTGGCGGTCTTCACTCAGCTCCCAAACGGATAAATGCGGTAATTGTAAGGTAGTTCTTGCCAAAGCCGCGGCTGCTTCTGCGTAAGCTTGCGAGCTAGGAACAGCATCTTTACTCAATGCCAAACTACGTAGCGCTTCACCCTGAGCGGCCAAGCGTACCGCCTGCGCCAATTGGCTAGATTGTAAGCGCGAAGCTAGCCGCCCAAGCAGAATCGCAATACTCACTAAAACACCCAGCAGAATAAGTACATAAGGGAGTGTGGCAATAAATATTCTGTGGCCAGGCATATCCAGCGCCCACACCAAATAACCTTGTAACCTACCTTGAGCGTCGGTTAGTGCGACATGGGGCTGAGCTCCGGGATTGGTTTCTGTAACGTTTGGGTTACGCAAACGGAAATTCGCACCTAGCGCGCCAACCCATTTTTTATCCAACGCTGAGGCGAAAAGCAAAAACTGACTATTTGACGGCACATTAGTGCCATTTTCGAGCACAATTGGTTCCATGATCACCAGATAATAAACACTGGCACCATCGTCATCGACTTTCACATATCCCATCGCCGTAGCCTCTTTGAGATAAGGGTTTGCGCGTTGAGCAACGGGGTAAAGGCTATTTACAAGCTGCACTAGCACTTTAGATTTGGTGCTGGGTGGAACTAACTCTCCGTCAAGAAGTAAATAATTGATACTTGTCTGGCGATCAATAATGGCCTCAATATTGATACTCTGGTTGGCAAAGGCGGAGCCAGACATGTTGGATTCAAGCCATTCTTTGTTTAAGGTTTCGGCATTGGCATTTTCCGCCATAGCATCCCAAACCGAATATTCCCTGAGCGCTCCCACGAGCTGTTCACGCCGCTGTTTCAGGCCAGAGGTCACCATTTCCTGCGAGTGCAGAACAAAGAGCTTGTCTTGCTCAATGATAATGACTTTCATCACACCCAACACGCCACCTACCGTCGCGGCAATGAGAATTACCATCAGCACGCTAGGGTTACTAAGAGAGCGACGTAGAAAATTAAGCAAAAGTCATCCTTCCCTAAAGTCGTAATGGAATAAGCATAGCCAATGAACACAACCTCTGCCGAGCAATAAAAAATCCCGCCGAAGCGGGATTACATTTAACAAATAAGTCAAAACGTTTTCGAGGCAGCTTATGCCATCTTAATGTCGCAGAAGCAACGTAAATAGTTTTTATCGGCGGCCATTTAGCATCCAGCCTATGGGCGTCCACCTTACCAACAATAAATAACTCAGCACACCCACTGCTAAAGTGAGCGTCATAGTCGCCGAGTATTTAGCAAGCAAACTCCAGTCTTTATCCATCATGGGATATTGCAGCGCAAATATAAGTGGCAAGTGAACAATGTAAATCCAATACGAACTATCAGACATAAAACGCATAAATCGGTTGTGAACATTGAGATAGGTTTTACCCCATACCAAGCATGCCAAACTCATCCAAACTGAAATATAAGTTTCGCATAAAGCCACTGCTAATTTCTTCCAGAATACCAATGGCGAAGGCCCGAGAATGAAATGCTTGGGAATCAGCCAGTAAAAAATAATATAAAGCACCACACTCATTATCAACAACATAAAGCCATAGGATTTAAAGCGGTCAATAAAATTCTCTGTACTAAAAATCCAATAACCCAATGCGAAAAATAGCCCGAAAAAACCGAAGGACCACAACTGCGGTAAAAAACTGTCGGGTGCAGGCAGAGGTGCTGCAACCGACAGCAAGGCAGGGACTAGCAAAAGCGGAAATATAGCAAGAAAAAGCGCTGGTGTTATTTGATTAAAATAGGCGCGCAACCATTGCCAATTCACATAATGTAAAACCCAGGTCAATACACAAAAGAAAACAAGGTTGTATAAAAACCATAAATGCATAGTCGTGGGCGGTGGCGGTGGCGTACCGGGGTTAGCCATGGCTGTCACAATCATTTCCATAACTGGCGATTTTGCGTGTACGCTTGGTACCGCCGCTAACAGCGGCGCAATCACTGCCCATATACACAGCGGCAGAAAAATAATTAACGGCAATAGAATTCTCAGCGCGCGATTTTTTAACATGCTGCCCATGCCGCGCTTCTGAACAAGGTAAGCAACAAAGAATCCGGCGATCAAAAAAAACAGCGGCATTCTAAACAGATGGGTAAACCAAACAATATAATCAACAATGGGCGATTGCTGTGCATCCGCCGCAGGCCAAAGACTATGTAACATTGGGCTGTAGGCCAAAGCACCATGAAAAAATACGCCAGCGAGCATAGCTAAGGCGCGTAGGTTATCCATGTAATGCAAGCGTGTGTTTAATATAGGTAAATCTTGCAGACGTGACTCAGCCGTGGAGTTCATAGTGACCACCGAATATGAAAAATTACAGGAATTTAAAAATCGACTTCAACTTTTAAATAAAATTAATATGAACAGGGAGTCGTCATGCTCGCGCAGCGAAGATGACGATTCCCTTCTTAAGCGAGCGCTATTTATAGAAAGGTTTTCTTACGCGCCTGTAAGTAAAAAGCAACTGCCAATGACACAATAATTAAACTAAATTCCAATGCGAGCACACCAATTGATGCACTATTCCATACTTGCGTAGCACTTTGAAAATGACTGGAAATATCTTTGATTGACCCTAATATATAAATCAACGGCCCGATTAAACAATTCAAAACCACCATAACCAGAATAACAACACCTTCTGTTTCAACTATCATGCCTACTGCCCACACCAAACAATAACTTAATAGAAGATAACTACATATAATGGTGCTTAAAGGAATTAATCCATCGGGAATCGCAGAGAGTGTGAAAACGCCAATAGTCAAGATTAAAATGGCCAGCCAAGGAATAAAAAATAAGCTTTTGTTCGCAATTAATTTAGCAACCGCATAATCCGTTGGCGAAATGGGTAAGCTCATTATAAAGGGCAAGGTTTGTTCTTTGCGTTCATTAACAATAGTCATGGTCACAAGATGATTCGCCATGCCTATTACCATAGACATTAATAACGTAACCCCCATAACAAATTGCCATTCGCCCAAGCTGATAAAACTTAATGCAAAGATACTCCCACCCACATAGAGAGCCATAAACTTCCGCGTAAGATACCAATCTTTTTTAACCAAAATTTTAATTAAGGGAATATTCAAGTTGTAGCTCATGCTTTTGCTCCTGCTCTCACATTGGCAACAAAGATTTTTTCAAGTGACATACGATCAACACTGGAAACATTCAAACCTAACGCGCTTAATTGGGGAAGAATTGAATCATCGTATTGATTAACGATAATTTCATTGAGCGAGCCATTGCGTTTAATATCCGTTATGCAATTAATGCCTAAGCCAGAAGAATTGATATCGCCCGTACACACAATTCGCCGCCAACGATCAAGATAAGTTTCTTTATCTTGCGAATCTAATAATTTACCTTTGTGCAAAAAGGTAATGGAATCGGATAGCTGTTCAATATCTTGGGTATTGTGCGATGAGAACAACACACTGCGATTTTCATCGCGCAGAATTTCTGCCAATTCCGATAAGACTTCTTCGCGCGCAACTGGGTCTAAACCCGTAGTAGGCTCATCTAAAATTACCAACTTTGGTTTGCGCGCTAAAATTAACAATAAACACGCTTTAACCCGCTGGCCGTGCGAAAAGCCTTTAAATTTTTGCTCTGCATTAAGATCAAATACTTTTAACAAATGCTCGGCGTAGGTTGCATCCCACGACGGAAAAATGGACTGAATAAGTTGCATGTGCCAACGCAAATTTTCGGTTTTATAGAGGCGCATATCATCAGAGGCAAAACCAATATTTTGTTTCGCAAGTACTTGTTGCTCCGGCAGGCGATAACCCAACACATCCACGCTACCGGTATCTGGCTGAATTAAGCCCATCAACAAGCGCAAGGTAGTGGATTTGCCCGCACCATTAACACCCACCAAGCCCATGACTTGGCCGACAGGTAATTGCAGGCTCAAGTTATCCAAATAAAACTCTGAATAGCGCTTGCTTACGTTTTTCAGTTCAAATGCGTTTTGCATCTTAATGCCCCAATGAAATTGTTATGGCTGTTTGCGCTCGGCAAGGGTTTGTTGAATAAGTGCAATTATCTCGCTCTCACCCAGACCCATTGCCTGTGCACTTTCAATCAATCCATCCACGTGCTTGTTCAGTTCAATTCTGGCGAGTTCGTTCTGCATATCCGTCGCGCCAGTCACAAATGAACCGCGCCCCGGCTGAGTCACAATCACACCTTCGGTTTCCAATTCGGTGTAAGCCCGCTTAACCGTAATCACACTGACCTTGGTCGCTGCGCTCAATTCGCGAATGGAAGGCAGAGGGTGACCTGCAGGCCAATCGCCCACACGAACCTTCTGTTTAATTTGCGCCATGATTTGCAAGTACATGGGGCGGCTATCGTTTTGCGAGAGAAACAACTCGTCGGTCACGCACACCTCTATCTGTATATATAAGATATGCACAGTGTATATACAGATATACACAGTTGGCAAGGGGTATAGGGGAAATTTTTTGTCGATTAACTCAGCTCAACGCATGGAGTTTTGTTGATAGATAAAACTATCTGAATTGGCAAAAAAAACAAAAGTAGAGAGTGGTCTGTCGTTAGAAAATGCGGTATGGATTGATAATTTCCGCTAAATACGCCGTTTATAATTTTGATTTACGATAGAATTACGCGGCGGTTCTGCATACGACGTAGAACAATTAACCGCATCAGGGCAACCTGCACTTGCCCCAACAACTTACACGGATTTGTTTCATCTCCCCCGCGCTGTCAGCAGCCGCTCGATGCAATAAAACCAATCATTATTTCATCCAACAACTTTTTAAAGGTGTGCAATGACGCTTTCTAAATTCATAGGACTGATTTTATTCACCGGAATCGTAACTGCCTGCGGCGGCGGTGGTGGCGGTAGCAGTAATGGCAGTGGTAGCAATGATAGTAATAACGCCAATAGCGGCGATTTTACCATAGGCCAAAACACCATTAGCCTACAGGGTGATATCGGCGGCCTTAGCCCCGATACGGTGAAAATAGCTGGCAATATTAAAAATGCAAAAAGCACGGTTTATTTGGTGGTCGATATTAGCCAAACCAATTTATTCCAAAGTGCTTCCGTCAGTATTGATAGCGATACTTCCGGCACGCTCTATCTTGTGCCTACCCCAGCGTATCAGCTCCCTGTAGGTACTCATAAAGGTGTGGTCACCGTACGCGCCTGCAAAGACCAAACTTGTAACTCGCAAATCTCTGGCAGCCCCAAAACAATCAATGTGACCTATGAGGTGAAAGCACCAGATTTCACCATAGCGACGACTTCCGTTAGTTTTAGCGCTAAAACAGGTAAAACATTACCTGAAGCTACCAGTATCAAGATGAGCTCCTCGAAAGCTCCCTTCAGCTACGGATACAAAATCAGCAGCGGCGCAGATGAATGGCTTAACGTCATCAATAGCTGGAATGGTGTTGACGGTACTGCAACTTTCAGCCTAAAAAAAGCCATGCCCGCCGGTACCTATACAGCAACCGTAGATTTCTGGACGCACACTGAGAGCCTGAAAAAATCTGTGAGTGTGACTTTGACCGTTGAAGAAGGCCACACCATTACTCTATCCCAAGACGCTCTCGCTTTTGATTTGAAAGACTCAACGTCGCTGACGACCCAACAAAGCTTCAAAGTGAATAGCAAAATCAAAACTGCTTGGTCATTGGAGCCCGATGTAGATTGGCTTACCCTTTCAAAAACCAGTGGCAATACCGATGACAACACAGCTATTAACCTATCGCTTAACAGCAAAGCCTTGAATTTATCTAAAGGTATTCATACCGCGGTTATTTTTGTCCGCAATCAAGACGACCAAAGCCTTAGCGTGCATCTGCCCGTGAAAGTTTATGTGTTCGATAGCGGCACAGCCTTGGCACCAGCGACACCTTATTTATTTGACTTTGACGCATACGCCATCGCCAGTGACGAGAAGAACTCACGCTTATATGCCAGCGATAGAGCGACCAAGCGTATTTATCAAATTGATATGACGACAGGCCAAGCTCTTCGCTACTTTAGCTTCGATAAAATGCCCGAGAAGATGGTCATTTCCCCTGATGGGAACAAGCTTTATGTGGCGCTCACTCAAGGCCACCAATACTATTCAACCAGTGATGTTTCAGGCGCAATTGGAATCATTGATTTAGCGAGCGGTAGTCTTAAAGGCACCTATGCCCTCATTGATGACCCTTACGATTTAGCCATTACATCGAAAGGCAAATTGATTATTTCTAGCGGTTCCAACCAATGGACCAATATCTATGCCTATGACGCCGATACCGGCACTGAAGTGGGTAGATCCTTTATCCGTATGATGTCGCACCTGTATCTGCACCCATCGGAAAAATGGGTATTTGCAGCCAATACTGATACTTCTCCCTCCGATATCGAAAAATTCGATGTTAGCGGTACGGGTATTACCGCACTCGGCGACTCGCCCTACCACGGCGACCACCGAATGGATGGTAATGTTTGGGCAACGCCCGATGGCAAATATGTGATTACCCGTGGCGGGGATGTATTCCTTGCCGCCGATATGACCTATGTGCAAGGCTTGGTAGCCAATACCGGTATTGCTGATCTAGCCTTCAACGCCGATAAAAACCTCGCGATGGTTATTACCTTCGAGAACAAATTAGCGTCTTACGGCCTAAGTACTCTCGCGCCAGTCACAACACTGGCAACCGGACTTATTAATCCACGTTTTGTGTTTGTTCAGAACGGAAATACTTACGTAATCAGCAACCCATCGGGCAAAACGCAAATTACCAAGCACTAGGAGTCTTGTTACATTAAACAATGTCACCACTGACACGACTAAACGCGCTCCTCCGGAGCGCGTTTTTTTTGGGTTAATCACCTAGCTTCCACTCCCCACAAGCCTCGCGCTGGCTGCTTTGTGCTATTATGCCGCCCAAATTTTTCCATCTCTCCGTTCCAGCGTGCCGGTTATCCCCGGCCCTGCGAATCCACTACTCCGAGGTTGCCATGAGCAAAACGTCCTTAGACAAAAGCAAGATCAAGTTTCTATTACTGGAAGGCGTGCACCAGTCTGCTGTGCAAGTGCTGAACGACCAGGGTTACACTAACATCGAATACCTGAAAACCGCTTTGGATGAAGACGCGCTCATCGAGAAAATTCAAGATGCGCATTTTGTGGGCCTGCGTTCACGCACCCAACTAACTCGCCGCGTATTTGAAAACGCGCCCAAATTAGTTGCTGCCGGTTGCTTCTGCATTGGCACCAACCAAGTAGATTTGAAAGCGGCACAAGAATTCGGTGTAGCCGTATTTAATGCCCCTTATTCCAATACTCGTTCTGTAGCCGAGTTGGTGATTGCAGAAGCTATTTTGTTATTGCGCAACGTTCCGCAAAAGAATGCTGTTTGCCATCGCGGCGGTTGGGATAAGTCTGCGGTGGGTTCATTTGAAATTCGCGGCAAAACTTTAGGTTTGATCGGTTATGGTTCTATCGGCAGCCAAACATCTGTACTCGCCGAATCTTTGGGTATGAACGTTCAGTTCTATGACACCATCACCAAATTGCCATTAGGCAACGCGAACCAAATCCGCGATTTGGATGAGCTCTTAGCTACCTCAGATATCATCAGCCTGCACGTTCCTGAAACCCACGCCACGCAAGATATGATCGGCGCGCGCGAAATTGGCTTGATGAAGAAAGGCGCGATTCTTATCAACGCTTCACGCGGTACTGTGGTGGACATTGAAGCCTTAGCAAACGCGATTAAATCCGGTGCCTTATCGGGTGCAGCTATCGACGTATTCCCAGAAGAGCCAAAAGCGAACGACGACGAATTTGTGAGCCCATTGCGCGGTTTGGACAACGTAATTTTGACCCCGCACATCGGCGGTTCAACCATGGAGGCGCAAGCCAACATAGGTATTGAAGTAGCGGAAAAATTAATTAAATATTCCGACAACGGCACCACCATCAGCTCAGTCAACTTCCCCGAAGTTGCTTTGCCCGGCCACCCAGACGCGCACCGTTTATTGCACGTTCACGCCAACGTTCCCGGTGTATTGTCGAAGATCAACAATATTTTCTCTGATCGCCATATCAACATTGCGTCGCAATATTTGCAAACCAACGATAAGGTTGGTTATGTAGTAGTAGATATCAACTCGCCCTACGATGAAGTTGCCTTGGAGCAGTTGAAGAGTATTGAAGGGACGATTAGTTGCCGCGTGTTGTTTTAATAATTTCTACACTTGGCTGATAGCCTTATACAAAGGCTATCAGCCTTTTTGTTTCTCCTCTCAACATCTGATTTAATGATGCTTATCGGCCCTTCGGATAACAGACTTAGCGGTATTACCCAATATTCCATGCTTTTTTAACCGAAGGATAACAAGAGCGAGAAAGTGGTATAGAAATAGAATATTTAGTATCGATGGAATACTTGCCTCCAGTTTCAATATTGATTTGTTTGACATGCCGTAAATTAACAGCGAATGATCGATGTGTTCGCAAAAAATAATTAGGCAGAATACTTAAAAGTCTTTCTATAGATTTATCGTGTAGATAGGAGCTGCCATCAATCATCCAGATTAAACTGTAATGGCCATCGGCTTGAATATAATTAATATCCTGAATCGCCAAGAGTTGCAGCTGACCCAATTTTTTTACAGCAAGCGATTTAGTAACGGCATGATGCGAGGACTTATTGTCAAAACGTTGCAAGGCTTTTGTCAGCCGTTCCTGAGTAAAAGGTTTGGCAACAAAATCCAGCACACCAAATTCAAACGCACGAATCGCTAAATCCGCGTGAGCAGACACTACAATAGTGTGAAAGCTGGAGGCATTAGTCAGTTGCAGAATATCAAACCCATCTTGACCAAATAAATTCAAATCTAGTAACACCAAATCGATATCCTGTGTTTGAATTTTTTCAATTGCGTCGTCAAGTTGATCGCAGTGATCTAAGTGTTTTATGCGTGAATTAAAATAATCTTTTAAGCTGCGGATTAATCCCTGCGCAATTAAAATTTCATCTTCAACAATCAATATATTCATAACGGCAACTCAATTCTGACTAACCCGATACTATCCAATATTTGTAGCTTGCAGGAAGCTTTACTAGCAAATACCTGTTGCAGACTTTGTTCTATATAGAGATTGCCTATACCAGTGCCTTGATGTGGCCTCACTTGTGCAACGGGGAATTCAAGTATTAATGTCACCCATGCACCTTGTTTATCAATCTTAAGATTTAATTGAACCGCTTGTTGATACTTGTTGTGGGAAAACGCATTTTCCAGCAGCGTCAGTAACACCGCTGGCGGAATTGTTATGCTGCTGGCATCGCCATCAATCACTAATTGGTGCGGCAGCTGTTGGCGAATAGTCATCAGCTGTACATAGTTATGGCATAGTTCCAATTCTTGTAAGAGGCTAATAGTTGGTTGGCGAACATATTGGTTGAGTAAGCGAAACTCTGCTGCCAATGCCTCGATAAAGTGTTCAGCTTTCTTCGGCGATTGATAAATCAGTTCATTGATGAGGGCGAGAGAATTCATTAAAAAATGCGGCTGTAAACTTCTATGCAGCAATTGGTTTTCCAATTGAATGGCCATAGCAGCTTTGGTTTTTTCATAACGAAATTGCTGTACCAACTGGTAAAGCAATGACATCAACAAAAGACAAACAACCAACGCAAAACCTTGCTCGGCAAAATAAAAACGTTGCCAAATAATAAAAACCAGAGACACGCTGATAATCACCAGCCCCGTTATGCTGGATTGGGCAGATTTATTTATTGCCAGCAAATGAATGATTAAACTTATAGTCAAGGCTGAAAATAGCATTAAATAAACTTTGCTATCAAATGAAGTGGGCGAAAATGCCAAGAACAGAATCAAGCCAGTGATAGCTATAAGCCAGATATAAATCCTGCGCATCTGGTAGAGAGACAAAAAATACCAAGGCAATAATAAGCTGAATAATCCGGCGGTAAATAAAATCACATATAAACGCAGTATGTGTGATGGATAGGGGTAACCTAGTAGACTCCGCCAGACTTCAGCCATGAGCAGAATACTGGCGGATGCGCACAACACACAAAATATCCACCAGTGCGCTTTTTGCTGAAGGCTGATAGTGAATATTAGTAAAATTATGGCTACTAATGCTAAACCCCCTGCCAACAACACCGGCAATAAATTCATCAATTGCTTGCGATGAAAGAACTCCTGTTGATCCTGAATAAAAATTCCATAAGCATATTGCATTAAGTTGGGCGGGGCATTGTGGGTTGATAATTTTAACAGTAGCCGATGTGACCCAGCATTTAATTGCTCAGGTGAAAGACTAACCCAAAATTCAATATTGCCTGGAATTTCGGTAGTCGCGTTGTTGCCGACTCGCCCGTTCATCGCCAACGCTTTTCCATCCAAAATTATTTCTGTAGATGCCAACGCAGAGATAAATAACAACTGCTGGTTGTCGGTGGTTTTGTTCAAATCAAACTCAATTAGTAAGCAGTAATCCTGATTGGCTTTTACATCGGAGAGCGAAAATTTATTTTTTATATTCAATGAATGATTGCATTGGATAGCATCGCCATCCAGTTGATAGACCTTCTGAGCTTGTAAATTAATAAATCCAAATGCCGATTGCACACCTGATAGCGTGAGAAGCAACAAGATAAAGATTCGAAAATAGCAGGTTATAAAACTAGGCATAAGGAGAATTCTAGACGATAAACCAAAGTATCCAATGTAATTCGCGCAAGGCAAATGCAGCTGGTGAATTTCATAGTGTCGAGATTAGGTTTGAAGATTAGTCTTTTAGATCTTCATCAACCCAGAGCCAAATCCATGAAATACTACCTAACTTTATGTGTCTCGTTATTTTTATTCAGCGCCAATCTACGGGCTGATGTTGAGCGAGAAGCTTATCAATTACAAGCTTTTCAACAGCAAGTCATTGAATCCGAAAAAGTCAGTTTTACTGTGCCGGAAAATAGGGAAAAAGCAAAATCCCGACAACTAAAATTGCGCTATGTCCGTTTACCTTCGCTGGCAAAAAATCCCGGTAATCCCATAGTCTATTTATCCGGCGGCCCCGGCGGGTCAGCAACTGAAGCGGCGACTTATCCACGTTTTGTACTGTTTCAGGCACTGCTACAACAAGCCGATGTCATTTTATTTGATCAGCGCGGTACAGGCTTGTCGGATCAGCTGGATGATTGTCAGCGTGATCCGACCCCACTTTTTATGCAACCTTTCACTCAGTCATCATTAAACACCTATCTTGCGAAAACCATTCCGGAGTGTGTGAGCGAATGGCAGCAAAAAAAGTATGATTTAGATGGCTACAACACCAAGGAAAGTGCAGAAGATTTAGTTGTTTTGCAAAAAGTCTTGGGGGCAGAAAAATTGGATTTTTTAGCGATTAGTTATGGCACCCATTTAGCCTTGGCCACTGCTAAATATCATCCGGACATTATTGGAAAAATGGTATTGGCATCCAGCGAAGGTTTGGATCAAACCATTAAGCTACCCGCAGAAAGTGACAAATTACTTGGAGAATTGAATCAACGTTGGCAATCGCAAATAGCGAATATACATCAGCCTGATTTAATCAACATGATGCGCGCGGTTCATGCAAGATTGGCAAAGTCGCCCGAGTTGGTTTCAGTAAAGCATCCACAGACTCAACAGGACATTCAACTAACCCTAAGTGAATTGGATGTGAAACTTATTACCAGTTTTATCTTTTTGAAAAACCCCGACAATCAAGCAGGCTTACCGGCATTTTATCAAGCCATGTACGTGGGTAACTTTCAACAAGCAGCAGCTTATTCCATGTCGATAAAAGGCCAGTTGGGGCAATTTAATCCTATGGCTTATGCAATGGATGCTGCATCGGGCGTTTCCTCAAAACGTTGGAAAAAAATACAGAAACAAGCTGCCAAAGCGGTTCTGGGTCGCAGTACCAATTTGCCATTTCCGGATGTTAATCAATGGTTGAAAGTGAAAGAGCTGGACGAAAATTTCAGAGCAACATTTAAATCCAACTTACCAGCATTGTTTTTAATGGGTGATAGAGACGGTCGTACCTTTGTGGCAGAGCAATTGGAAACTGCAAAACAGTTTCCTCATGCCAAAAAAATATTGATAAGAGGTGGAGGCCATGACTCATTTTTAACGAATACACAAGTTGTAGGCACCATTGGAGAATTTTTTGCCGATAAATTGAAATCATCACAAGAGATCATTGTTCCAGAACCACTTTTTAAAGAGTAGTTACCGGAAATAAAAGCCGCTGCGATTAATCCCAGCGGCTGTTTTTTAAAAGGGTATTTACTCAATCGTGCAAGCAAAACTATTTGCCGATTCAATATCACCCGATTTATAGGTTGCAATACTCGGCCATGGGCACAAAGGTCTTGAGCGGGTTTTGCTCCAGTTAGGCGGTAGTGATTTATTCTCAGGATTTGTTTTGGCCGCTATAACATCGGGTGCCTGACCTTTTTCGACCCAGCTTACCAACGCACCCAAGCCATCGAATTGATCTGTGGCGGGGCCACCATTGCAATGATTCATACCAGGCACAACAAATAAGCGTGCAAAGTTTTGTGCTTTTCCACCGTAGTTTTTATTTAATTTATCATACCAATCCACAATATCGACTGTAGAAAATACCGGGTCGCTTTGGCCTTGGTAAATGATGAGTTTGCCATTATGTTTATAGAAATTTTTTAACTTGGGATTATCAACATCGGGCGGAGTCATAAACTCCATAGCCGATTTTTTGAATTCGCCTTGAGTGGCAAATATTTTTGGTGCATCGCGATCAAAATCAAAGGCACTTAAGAACTGCAACAATTTATCCGGCGAGCCTTCAACTTCGGTTGCAGGTGTTGTGAATACATAGGCAAGTGAACCTGCGCCCATGGTTGCAATTAAAGGATTGTTATTCCACGGTGGGATAGGGCTTTCAAATTTCCAAAAACGCCAACCTTCATCGGCAATACCTGTGTCATACCACCAGTGATTGTAAAGTTGTTTGCCTTTACTATTGTGCGGACCACTCATCAAGCGCGCGAAAGATTTGGTTTGCACCTCACTCAAACAACTGGCATTTTTTTCACCGGAGCAGCGCAAACTATTTAGATCAAAGGTTTTTTGACATTGGCGAATATTATTCACCAAACCATCTTTAGCACCATCCAGCCCATCGCACGCTTCTGTAATTTTATTAACCATCAATTGCATGTCTGCGCGGCTGAACGCGTTATGTAATTTTGGATCTACCTGTTGGGTGCTCTGCACATCCCACGCGTGTTGCACAGCAGCCTTGGGCAAATTAAAACCGGGGGCACCTACTAAAATGCCATCAAACATATCGCCATATCGACTGGCTGCGACCATGCCGTGACGACCACCGTTAGAGCATCCTGAAAGATACGAGTAAGCAGCCTCTTTGCCATAAAACGTTTTAAGCAGCTGGTGTGCGATTGGTGTCATGGTTGCGGTTGTTGCGAAGCCATAATCGTTACGCGCTTGCGGGTCTAAACCAAAACGATTACCCGCTGCCAAACCGTATTGCTGGTTTTCAGCCGCGCTACCATCATGACCCGCGTTAGTACTTAGCACGGCATAACCTTGCGCACGTGCAGAGCGACCATCAAACACATCGCCTTCCGCAGGAATCACGGCGCCGTCATTGCCGCCATTCATTTGGTAAACAAATCGTCCGTTCCAAGACAAAGGCAAACGCATTTCAAAGCCAATCCCGTAGTGTTTCCCATCAATCCCTATACGAGAATTGACTACGCCATTAACCGAACAGAACGCTTCTACTTCATTCAGTTTGGCGGATTGAATTTCAATCTTTAGCTCTGCGGAAAATTTGTGCTGCAACAATTCCGCACATGCTGAAGGCGGATTCTCTGCAGCAGCACTTGCATAAGAATATGGAAGTGCTAATAGCAGCCCGAAGAAAATGGACTTGGGTGGCGTTAGCTTTAGAAGATAAGAAAAATGATGCACGATGATCGACTCCTTTTTTTGTATTATTATATCCATACTATCACTGCTGAAACACCATAGCCACTGCTGAAAAACCATTGCTGATTCACTGTCAGATTTTTATATTTCACATAAAGCAAAACCGCTGTTTTGACAGCGGTTTTGCTGAAATAAGAAGTTGGCGTTGCTTATTTTGCAGCAGCTTTCGCTTCACGTCTTGCTTTCCAAATTTCATAGGCAATCGGCATAACTGACACGACCAGAATCGCCAAAATCACCATGGTGAAATTTTTACGCACGCTCGGAATATTGCCAAAGAAATAACCCGCGTATAAAAATATCCCCACCCACAAGAGCGCGCCAATAACGTTATAAGCAATAAAACGTGGATAGGTCATACCGCTCATGCCGGCTACAAAGGGTGCAAAGGTACGGAATATTGGAATAAAACGCGTCATGATAATTGCAACGCCACCATGCTTTTCGTAAAAATTATGTGCCTTATCTAAATAATCGCGGCGGAATATTTTAGAGTTTGGGTTACGAAATAATCTCGTCCCAAAAAATCGCCCAATGGTGTAGTTGACAATATTGCCGAGTATGGCTGCGGTAACCACTAGTAGTGCCATTACATTAATGTCTAAACCTGCACTCCCGCTTATGGCGACTAAAGCGCCCGTAGCAAACAATAAAGAATCGCCCGGCAAGAACGGCGTAACGACTAAGCCGGTTTCGCAAAAAATAATCAGAAATAAAATACCGTAAATCCATAACCCATATTGGCTGAACAACTCCGATAAATGGACATCAATATGTAAAATAAAATCTATAACCAGATGAAGAAATTCCACAAATAAATCCTTAGCAAAAAATGAAATGATGATTGTTAGTTGAAAAAATAATGTTGAATAGCCGAAAATACTTGATTGCGATAAATGTCGCTCTCATTCACTAGCTGATGCCCAGCGTCAGCAACAAACACAATTTTGGCATTGGGTATTTTTTTCTCTAGTAGCGGCAAATTATATTTCCAATCCACCGTCATATCCCCCGTGCCTTGCACAATCAAAAGCGGCTTTTGCAAGGGTGAAAAATTCAAAACCCGTTCATGCCACTGTTTCATTGCGCCTATCCAACGCAAGGGTAAATGTTTAGCTTGCAATGGGTCTTGATAATGAAGAAATTCATTAAACACAGGGTCGTGAGAACTTTTGCCAAAACTGCGGCCAATGCGGCGAACAAAATGTCGCAATACTGCGTATACATAGCGACCCATATGCACACCACGCCAACCGCGTGGCAACACCAAGGGGCTGCAAAGTGCAAGTTTAAAAAACTGTTCGCTTGCATTGCGCTCAATGGCATAGCGCCACATATAATTCAGTAATACTGCACAACCTGTACTCTGACCAAGAGCGTACAGCGGCTGCGGCATTATGGCAGCACTTTGTTGCAAAATCTCCGCGAGCACATCGCCGTATTCGTCGAAGGAATCTATTGTCGCAGGCTCCCCGCTACTTAAACCGTGACCGGGTAAATCGAAAGCGAGCACCGCAAGATTATTTTCAAGGGCAAAGCGAATGGGGTGGTCAAATACGCCCACATGATCGTAATAGCCATGCACCACCACCAATGTGCCTTTAGGATTTTCCGGCAACCAATAATGCGTAGAAATGCGGAATCCGGCCGTCTTTACGCAGCCAAAGGCGTGGGAAACCTGCGCGAATTCTTCAGCAAAATTTATGTCGTAGGCATTGAGGTAAGCCTGTGCTAGGTCAGCGTGTGACCAAGCGCAATCTTTTGCCAGTGAAAATTCTAACTCCGGCAATTGTTCGGCAAGCCTGTTTAACTCTCGCGATGTCAATGTCATAAGCCCTGCGTTTTTTAGTCAGATTTTGTAATGAAAGATCTAGTCAAACTGAATATATGTTAAAGGCTCGCCATCTTACCAATTTAACCTAGTATTAAGTACCTGACGATAGATTTAGTGGCTTCTTGAGGACAGCGAAGTCTTCCTCCACTATAATCCCCACACACAATAATTAGCCACTTCAAGTGGCAGCTACAACCAACCGAGTACGCCATGAAAGAGCACATTTTTAACATTCACGATGTGGTTCTACTAATGACCACCGCCGAGTGTATTTTACTCGCCATTTTTCAAGCCGTTTTACCCGCTAAAAATAAAGCCTCCAGCATTTTACTCACGGCGTTTTTATT
>DAOORH010000002.1:0-31152 GCA_035389145.1 Cellvibrio sp. | reverse complement strand
AAGTTGATTGTTTTGCGTTGCTTTGGGCGACGGTCGCTCGGGTTTCACGGCTTAAATCTCAAATTACAAAATAGAAGTGTCAGGATTAATGATAGGATAACGGTTTTTTACAGCTCTCTGTTCTGTTAATCCTGAATTATTGAAGAATCTGCACCCTATGTTTTCCAAGTTTTTCAAAAGATCTGAACCCAAACCCGCCGAACCTACGCCAATCATTGCGGAAACTGAAGCAGCTGCGCCAATAGTAGTTGCAGATGCTCTGGTAACTGACGTTCAATCCCCCGCTGAAGCAACGCCAGCCGCCGAACCTAAGCTCGGTTTTTTTGCGCGCATCAAACAAGGCTTAAGCCGTACCAGCAGCAACTTTGCGCAAGGCTTGGGCAACCTGATTCTCGGCCGCAAAACCATTGACGACGATTTATTTGAAGAGCTGGAATCACAACTCTTGATTGCCGATGTCGGCTTGGATGCAACCACCGAAATTATCGACAATCTTACTAAAGCGGTAGCCCGCAAACAGCTTACGGATGGTGATGCGCTCTACGCCGCATTGCGCGAACAATTAGCGCTATTACTTCGCCCCGTTGAAAAGCCGCTTGTGGTTGAAAACCGCGTGGTCGAAGGCGTGAAAAAGCCCTATGTAATTCTGGTCGTTGGCGTAAATGGCGTGGGCAAAACCACCACCATCGGCAAGCTTGCCAAGCGTCTGCACAATCAAGGTAAAAAAGTGATCTTGGCGGCAGGCGACACTTTCCGTGCTGCAGCAGTGGAACAATTGCAGGTCTGGGGCGAGCGCAATCAAGTACCCGTCATTGCCCAGCACACAGGTGCAGATTCCGCTTCGGTTATTTATGACGCCCTGCAAGCGGCGCAAGCGCGTGGTATGGATGTGCTAATTGCTGATACCGCCGGTCGCTTGCACAACAAAGATCACTTAATGGATGAGCTCTCCAAAGTGAAACGTGTCTTGGCAAAGCTAGATGCGGGTGCACCGGATGAAGTCTTGTTAGTGCTGGATGCTGGTACCGGCCAAAACGCCGTGAATCAAGCACAGCAGTTTATTGAAGCGGCGGGCGTTACAGGCTTGGCGCTGACCAAGCTCGATGGCACGGCCAAAGGCGGCGTGATCTTCGCGCTCAGCAAAAAATTTGGTTTGCCGGTACGTTTTATCGGCGTGGGCGAAGGTATCGACGACCTTCAACCCTTCGCTGCTGAACCCTTTATTGAAGCTCTATTTAGCCAAGCGACAGAATAAAAGGAGACGTCGTGATACGTTTTGAGAACGTCAGCAAACGCTACGACAACGGCTTTGAAGCGCTTTCACGCATCAATTTTGCCGTTGAGCCGGGTGAAATGTTGTTTTTAACGGGCCACTCAGGCGCCGGTAAAAGTACGCTTATGAAGCTCATTATGCAGATGGAGCGCCCCAGCAACGGCCAAATTATGGTGGATGGGCACGACCTCAATCGCATGTCCAACAGCCAAATTCCCCACTATCGCCGCAATATCGGCGTGGTGTTCCAAAATCATCAGCTTCTATTTGATCGCAGCGTGTTTGATAACGTCGCCCTACCGCTACAAATTGCGGGCCTATCCCATCACGATATTGGCCGCCGTGTGCGCGCCGCCTTGGATAAGGTTAGTTTGCTCGAAAAAGAGCGT
The DNA here is from genome assembly GCA_035389145.1 of Cellvibrio sp. Lineage (GTDB taxonomy): Bacteria > Pseudomonadota > Gammaproteobacteria > Pseudomonadales > Cellvibrionaceae > Cellvibrio. The sequence goes on along the minus strand of DAOORH010000002.1, from coordinate 29,490 downwards.
TTGAACCCAATTGTACTTTCCGGCGGCGAACAGCAGCGCGTCGGCATTGCCCGCGCCGTGGTGAATAAGCCAACGATGCTGCTGGCGGATGAACCCACTGGAAATCTAGATCCTGAGTTATCTGAGGAGATCATGACCTTATTTCGTCAATTCAACGAAATTGGCGTCACGATTATGATCGCGAGCCACGATGTCGAATTGCTTAAACGTATGAACAAACGCATCCTCGGCTTAGTTGAAGGCAAGCTAGTACACGATGGGGTGCTCTGGTGAAATCAAAACGTCCCTCAGTGACCGGCAATCGCCCCAGCACCCGCCCATCTACTGGCGCAAGTCGCGGCGCTAGCGCCACGCGTCGCCCAGAGCGCGTACCCGCGCCTGAACCGACTCGTCAGCAGGGTGCGGTGCAAAGCAAAGTCAGATTGGCCGATAAATTTGAAGCCTATTTTGCGCACCACAGCACCTCCGCTATCGACAGCCTAGTGCGTTTGTTGGAGTCACCCTTTCAAAGTTTGATGACCTGGTTGGTGATTGCGATTGCGGTGGCCATTCCGGCAGCACTTTATATTGGCTTTGCCAATTTGCAGCATTTGGGCGAGAACTGGGAAGGCTCCAGCCAAGTCTCTGTATTCCTCCGCCCAGAAACGACCGATGCCAGAGCAGAAGAAATGCGCACTAAACTGGCGACCCGCGCGGATATCGCCAAGGTAGTCTACGTCTCTCCCGCCAAAGGTTTAGAGGAGTTCAAGGCTCAGTCTGGCTTGGGTGAAGTGGTCGATAGCTTGGAGAAAAATCCGCTCCCCGGTACTTTATTAGTCACTCCACGCTTGCAAAATGGCAGTGACGCCGCCATAACGTCACTAGAACAATCATTGCTTGCCGACCCGGCGGTCGCCGATGTTCGCTTAGATATGCAATGGGTTAAGCGCTTACAGCAACTTTTGACGCTGGGTAAGAAGATGGTATTCGGCCTTGGTGGACTGCTCGCCTTGGGCGTTTTACTGGTGATTGGCAATACTATTCGCCTTGCGATTGAAAACCGTCGCGATGAGATTTTGGTGGTAAAACTGGTGGGCGGAACTGATGCCTACGTAGCGCGCCCCTTCTTGTACACCGGTTTGTGGTACGGCATTGGCGGTGGTTTGCTAGCCTTGGTGATATTGGGAATTGGCTTTTTTTGGGTATCGAGCACTGTTGATCAACTCGCCGACCTATACCAAAGCAACTTCCGGCTGCAAGGTTTGGGATTCTTTGGCAGTATCCAGTTGGTATTGCTGGCGGGTTTGACGGGGTGGGTAGGTGCTTGGATTGCGGTCTTCAAACATCTGATCCAAATTCAGCCCCGTTGACGTATAACAATTGGAATGTATGACAAGCATCACTTGTGGAACTTTCCGTTAGATAGCACTCTAAAAAAACAAGTGCTAGACTCTAGCCACGCATGAAATCATGCACGGTAAAACGAGATTCTTAGCTAAACTTAATGTAGTACCTCGACGTTATTGGAGAAGTTGAATGAGCACAAGCACAAGTCTGCAGCCCATAGGCGTACTCGCCCCCGGCGCAAACCTGAACGCCTATGTTCAAGCGGTGAGCGCTTTTTCTATCCTCACGGTTGAAGAAGAGCAAAAGCTGGCAAATGATCTGTATTTTAACGGCAACCTCGACGCAGCGCGTAAGTTGGTTATGGCGCACCTGCGCTTCGTGGTACATATCGCCCGCTCCTACAATGGCTACGGTTTGCCTTTAGGTGATTTGGTTCAAGAAGGCAATGTCGGTTTGATGAAAGCGGTAAAGCGCTTCAATCCTGAAAAGGGCGTGCGCTTGGTGTCTTTCGCCGTGCATTGGATCAAAGCCGAAATACACGAATTTATTTTGAAAAACTGGCGCATCGTTAAAATCGCCACCACTAAAGCTCAACGCAAATTGTTCTTTAATCTTCGCGGCGCGAAAAAGCGTTTGGCGTGGTTAAGCAACGATGAAGCCCATGCAGTAGCGCAAGATCTAGGTGTAGACGTCAAACAAGTGCGCGAAATGGAAGGCCGTTTGGCCTCTTACGATGCCGGTTTTGATGCCGACGAAGACGATGAAGAAAGCGCTTATGTAGCACCAGCCCATTATTTGGAAGACAACCGCTACGATCCAGCGGTACGTTTGGAAGAATCTAACTGGGAAGAAACCAACGTTAATGGCTTAGAGTTAGCAATGCAAAAGCTCGACGACCGCAGCCGCGCCATTCTGCAACGCCGCTGGTTAAACGATGATAAGGCGACTTTGCATGACTTGGCAGATGAATATGGCGTATCAGCCGAGCGTATTCGTCAGTTGGAAAAGAATGCCATGAACAAAGTTAAAGCCATGATGATGGAAGCCTAAGCTTTTACGCATCACCCAAAAAGCCGCGCCTAGCGCGGCTTTTTGCTTTTCAGAGTTATCAAAAATGCAGCGATTATTGTTAAGTTTTGCCGCCGTCAGCGGTTTTTTAAGTGTGTGCCTGGGCGCTTTTGCCGCTCACGGGCTCAAGCATCACATTGCCCCAGAGTCTCTCGCCATCTGGCAAACCGGTGTGCAATACCAAATGTACCACGCCCTTGCGTTGCTAGCCGTTGGCTTGCTTTACCAAACTCAAGCATCAAAAGCCTTAAAGCTGAGTGGTTTAGCCTTTATACTGGGCAGCTTTTTATTTAGCGGCAGCCTTTATGCATTGGCGCTTGGCGCTCCCAAAGCTCTGGGTGTTATCACTCCTTTGGGTGGTTTAAGCTTTTTGGTGGGCTGGGCAGCCTTGGTAGTTCATGCTCTGCGTCGCTAATTCCTTTTTTGAAGTCATCTTTTTTTGAAGTCATCTCTTTTTGACTTCATATTGGTTTGGTATTTATGTCTGAAACGCTAGAGTTTATCGCCCCCGTCGCTGACGGTGAGGAAGGCTTTTTAATCAAGCCCGAATTCAAACCCAAATCGATTCGCAGCTTTGTGATTCGAGCGGGTCGCATTACTTCTGGCCAGAAGGCGGCCTTTGATAACTATTGGCCAAGTTATGGGCTGAGCTTGTATAAGGGTGCCATTGATTTTGAAACCATCTTTGGTCGTAAAGCGCCCGTGGTGTTGGAGATTGGTTTTGGCATGGGTGATTCGCTGTTAGAAATGGCGAAAAACGAGCCAGATAAAGATTTTATTGGCATTGAAGTACATCCGCCAGGTGTAGGCAAGTTGATCAATGAGGCGGGTAAAGCTGGTGTAAAAAACCTGCGCGTCTATATGGCTGACGCTATGGATGTGTTGGAAGATTGTATTGCGGATGCATCTATCGACCGTTTGCAATTATATTTCCCCGATCCTTGGCACAAAAAAAAGCATAATAAACGCCGAATATTACAAACTGGATTTGTTCAAAAAGTGCGCCCGAAATTGAAACTCGGCGGCGTTTTCCATATGGCAACCGATTGGCAGAATTACGCCGAACAGATGCTAGAAGTTATGAACAGCGCTGAAAAATACGCTAATCTCGACGAAAATAAGGGCTACAGCCCAAGGCCGGATTATCGCCCAATTACCAAATTTGAGAAGCGTGGCGCGCGCTTGGGGCACGGGGTGTGGGATTTATTGTTTCAACATTGTTCATAATTTGTTAAGGTAACTGCCCTAACAATAACGACGAAACGGATTTTAAGACTGCTTTAATTAGCAAAAACGGCAAAAAGCCAACTAATTAGAAAGACGGAATTAAAAAACTAGGATCTAGTAAAACAGGATCGACCGAGCAGCAGTTACCGGATGATCAAATCGTTATATGTAGCTATTTCAGCTATTAATGGAGACTCACACATGAAACACACACGCGTAAAACTCTTATCAGCCCTTGTTGCTACCCTGATTTCATCAGGCGTAATGGCAGACAACCACAAATTTGAAGTTCAAGTTGGTGTTGGCCGCGATTTCTTTGAAGAGTCAAGAGATGATGCAACCGCATTGAACTTTGGCTTAGGCTATGTTCTGAATAAGAACTGGACCTTGGAAGCAATCGCTAGCGATTTCAATACCGAAGTTAGCAATACCAATGTTGATATTGATGGTCGTCAATACCGTTTGGACGCTTTGTACAATATCGACACCACCAGCTTGTGGCGTCCCTACGTTGCTTTCGGTGTAGGCGACCAGTCTTTGAAAGTGAAAGGCATGAAAAATGACCGTGACACCTTGGTAAACTTGGGTGCCGGTTTGAAGCACAGCTTAGGTGGCAACTGGGAATTCCGCAGTGACATCCGTGCATTTAACAGCTTGGATCGTGAATACACTGATTTGGCTGTAAACGCAGGTATCAGCTACTTGTTCGGTGCAGAGCCAGTTAAAGCAGCTCCAGTAGCTGCACCAGCACCTGCTCCAAAAGCAGATATTGATAGCGATGGCGACGGCGTGTTTGACTCTAAAGACAAATGCCCAGATACCCCAAAACAATACAAAGTTGACTCTGTTGGTTGCCCAATGGAATTGACTGAAACTGTTGCGGTGAAATTGGCTGTTAAGTTCGATACTGCTAAATCAATCGTTAAAGACCAATACTTGGACGATATCGGTAACTTAGCTAAGTTCATGGATCAATACGCTAACACTGTTGTGACTGTTGAAGGCCACACTGATAGCCAAGGCGCTGATGCTTACAACGAGAAGTTGTCACAAAGCCGTGCTGAAGCTGTTAAGCAAGTATTGATTACCAAGTTCGGCATTGCGGCTGACCGCGTAACCGCTAAAGGCTTCGGTGAAGCACAACCAGCTGCAGATAACAAAACTGCTGCTGGCCGTGAAGAAAACCGTCGCGTAGTAGGTGCTGTATCTACTGACGTGAAAAAGAAACAAACTAAGTAATTTGTTCTTGTTTCAAAAAGCCCGGCCTAGGCCGGGTTTTTTATTGCCTAGAACTTATTCTGCCGTAACCCGAAAATAATCGACATCTACAAATGATTTGCCGCCATCGCCCAGCGCAAACAGCCCCATTTGCGCACCTACCCAGCGACCCTTGCTGGCAGCGAATAGATCGCCCACCGGTGTGAAGTTTTTTGCATTCAAGCTGTAAGCAAATTGGGTTTTGGCTTCTGCGCTTACACTCATGCGTAAGCTCAGGTTTTTTTGCGATAAATTGATGGTGGCTAGCGTTTGTTCCTGACAGTTTGCTTCGGTTTTTTCGCATCTGACCAACACCAACTGTTGCCCTTGTGGCGTAGCTTTAACGCCGATCCACTGATAATCAAAGCCATACATAATCAAGCCCGTACTATCGCCTGCTTGTAAGTGGCTGGTATCCAGCGCGGTAGTGACCACAAACTTCTCTGCCGGTAATTTTTGTAGCAAGAGCGAGGGCACATCCCACAGATTTTTTTTCTGGGCGTAGCTTGGGTCTTGCACGCTAAATAAGCGCAGTTGGTTTTTGTGGGCACTCAGTGAATACCAATCTGATTTCCAATTGGCATTCCACTGCCACTGCAAGCCGAGTTTTGGCAACGAAAATTCGTCGCTGGTGGCCGGGTTTTTAACCGCAAATTTTCCAGCCACAGGTTTGGCGTGTTGGATGACTGGCTCGCCCGTACCGGTATTGTTTTTGTCCTCACCAATTACCGGCCAATTATTTTTCCAGTGCATAGGTTGCAGGTGAACAATGCGGCCATAAGCGTGTTTATCCTGGAAATGGTAGAACCAATCGCTGCCGTCTTGCGCGCGTACCCATGCGCCTTGGTGTGGGCCGTTGGTGGGCGATTTGCCCTGCTCCATCACAATCTTATCTTCATAGGGACCATAGATATTTTTGGAGCGAAACACCGATTGCCAGCCCGTTTCCACGCCGCCCGCAGGCGCGAACACATAGTAGTAACCGCTCTGCTTATAGAATTTTGGGCCTTCCAAGGTTTTGTAATTGGGAAGTCTATTGCCGTCGATCACTACTGGGCCTTTGTCATCCAAGAGGTTTTTGGCATCGGGCGACATCTTGCGCAGCGTCAGCACATTGTTGATGCCCGAGCGGCTTTTTGCCCACGCATGTAGCAAATAGGCTTGGCCATCGTCATCCCACAGTGGGGTGGGGTCGATAATGCCTTTGCCTGCCAGCAGCAAGTGCGGCTCACTCCAAGGCCCAGCAAATTTCTCGGCGGTCATCACATAGATGCCGAAGTCGGGGTCTGGGTAGAAAATCCAGAATTTGCCATCGTGATAGCGCAGGCAGGGTGCCCATACGCCTTTGCCGTGTTGGGGCTTGTCGAACGCATCCACCGGAATTTGCTGGGGTAGCGCGTGGCCAACTAGCTCCCAATTAATCATGTCTTTGGATTTCAGCAAGGGTAGGCCCGGCGCACTGTTGAAGCTGGACGATGTCATGTAATAAGTATCGTCCACGCGAATGGCATCTGGGTCGGAGTAGTCGGCGTGGATGACGGCGTTTTTGTAGGTGCCATTACCCAAATCGGGTTGCCATGCAGCGTTTGTTGGCGATATTGCCTTGCGGGTTGAAGGCGTAGTGCAGCTGACTAGCCCGGAAATAATACAGAGCGCAAGGCTTGCGGAAAGACGGCGGTTGAGTTTGGTGTTCATCGGGTTACCTATTTTATAAGTCGCAATTAGGCCTTCTCGATAAAGAAAAGACGCGCTACAGCTTGCCGATGAAGTGCTGTGCTTACCTTGGGTTCGTGTCCCAAGATGACAGCTTTAGTTAATATTTTTAAATAGCTTTGTTTACTATATGCGAAATAAAAGCGTTTTCACAAGCTAAAGTGAAGCACAGCATTTTAGTCCAGTAGTGGACTCGTTGACGCAATTGAGAATAACAATTGAGCGAGCCAGATGCATAAATCAACCCTTCCCTATCCTGCTAATCACTCGAGTTTCTTGAGTTTATAGCCACAGGTCTAAAACTTAACCTTTCGCAATCTCCCTCCAGAAATTTGCTACCTATTTACACCTCTTGCGAAAATTTTTACACAATGTAAACGTTTACATTAAAAAAGTTTACAGGTCTGTTTATCAACGGAATTCACGGTTATTACCCCTAAATTGCTACTGCGGAATCCTTAGATGGACCGCCGAGCCCAGAGTAATAGTCATAAAAACTACTAAAGCACTTAAAAAAGCCCAGTGTAATCGGTTACTTTCAAGAATAGATGGCCTTCCGTAATCGTTTACATTGGCCGATTTAGAAGGTTGAAAAAAGGTCTATTTTTGAAATTATTTAAATCCTCAATAATTGATTTTTAAAGTTAAAAATAACTTAAATTTTTAATATAGTTAGTATATAAATATTTTTAAATTTTATATTTTGTAAATTTGTCCTAATAGTATTTTATGGTTTTGTGCGTGTTGACAAGCGGTTTAGGGCTAAGTATTACTGCGCCATCTGCACGGCTAATGGAGTTTATTGGCTAGCCTTTGCATTGCAATCTTGGCCAATCCACACCGCAGCAGATCCATAATAAATACGGGAGAAATATATGAACAACACAAAAACATTCCAAAAAAAATTAATGCCTTTAATGGTGTCACTCATCGCCGCCGGCAGCTCTAGCGTTGTATTTGCGCAAGGCGAAGCAGTAGAAGAAATCGTTGTTAGCGGTTACCGTGAAAGTTTGGAAAAAGCATTGGCTGTTAAGCGCGAGTCAACCGCTATTGTTGACTCTATATTTGCTGAAGATGTGGGTAAATTCCCGGATCAAAACCTGACTGACTCCCTGGGTCGTATTCCCGGCGTGGCAGTTGCACAAGATGATGGTGAAGGCCGTACCATTACCGTTCGAGGTTTGGGCGATGCGTTCACCATGGTGACGGTTAACGGTATGCAAGGTCAGTCTTTGGCCGCCGGTTCTGGTGGCGTGCGAACCAGTCGTGCATTTGACTTTAACGTATTTGCGTCAGAGTTATTCAGTCGTATGGATGTGTATAAATCAACATCTGGCGAACTGGAAGATGGCTCACTAGGTGCAACAGTTGCATTAAGTACTGGGCGTCCTTTTGATTATGACAACTTCACTGCAGTAGCCAATGCCGAGATGGGTTATTACGATGGCTCAGGTAAAACCGTACCACGAGTTTCTGGGCTGTTCAGCGCAAGCAACGAAACAGTTGGTTTTTTGGCATCAGTGGCTTACTCAGAGAAAGAGCAGCCCGTTTTGGGGGCCGAATCACTCCGCTGGGCTAAACAAGGTGCCAGCAACAACATATTCCAATGCACCAGCTGCTCCCCGAGTGAATTGGCAGCAGTGCGTAGCTCATGGGCGCCACGTCTTCCCCGCTTGGCAGACAAATCAAATAGCCAAGAGCGTTTGGGGATAACTTCCAGCTTCCAGTGGCAAATTGCTGATGCCACCTTGCTGACTGTCGATGGTCTTTATTCCAAAATTGACGTTTCACGCGACGAACCTTATTTAGGTGCAATTTCTCTGGCGCGTACTGGTGGTACAGGGATCAACCAGATGAACGTGTTGGATTACAACATCGATGAGAATCTCACCATGGTATCGGCAGAAGTTGAAAATGCCGACTTCCGCTCTGAAGCCTTCACCGCAAATTGGGATTCAGAATTTACCCAGTTTTCAGCGAATCTGAAACACGAGTTTAGCGATAGTTTCAGAATGAATGCCTTGGTGGGCTCGACTAAATCCAAAATGAATAACAATGAAGTCACGGTTATTTATGAGCACTACAGTAGCGGTGACTCGCGTAAGGAGTCGAAAGCGGCCTATGCTGATGCTGGTGATACCATTACTTGGGACTTTACCAACATGAATTCGCCAGTAATGACCTATGGCTTTGATTTGACCAACCCTGCCAACTGGGAGCTGTCTGAATATCGCGATCGCTTGTTTGAAGCAACATCCAATACAGATATGGCTCGAATCGATTTTGAATTCGACATTGCTGAGGGTTATACACTCAAAGCAGGCGTGACCCAAAAATCTTATGGTTATGAGATAGATGGTTTGCAAGCAGATAAAACCTTTACCAATGCCGATATAACTGCGGGTGTAGATGGTGTGAATGATGGCGTTGCTTGTGGAATCTCTCCCGTTGTTGCCGCTAAGGATGGATCGGTTATTAATGCTGGAGGGCAATCATTCTTCTTGCCAGACTTTAATCGCAGAAACGAGTTCTTGAATTCAGGCTGCTGGTCATACGGCGTGGTTGCAGGCAGTACTCGCGAAGTAGAAGAGGATGTGCTGGGTTATTTTGTACAGTTAAGTGTTGACACTGAGGTATTTGGTAATCGCTTGCGCGGTAATATCGGTGTGCGTGAGGCACAAACTGACTTGACTACTGGCGGTATTACAGTGGTGCAAGGTGTGGTCACTCCCGTTGAAGTTACGCACGATTACAGTGACACGCTGCCTTCTATGACACTGGCCTATAACTTGACTGAAGATTTGGTCTTGAGGGCAGCTGCCGCTACAGTATTGGCTCGCCCTGAGTTAACCGATTTGAACCCTGGTGGTTCGGTTACTATTTTTGGAACCCAGCCAGCAGTTTCTTACGGTAACCCTTTGATCGAGCCTTTCCGTGCAGAGTCCTATGATTTGGGATTGGAATGGTATTACGCTGATGATGCGTTAGCCGGTTTAACATTGTTTAGGAAGGATGTAGAGTCATTTCCGACATCTGAAACTGCATTTATTCAATGGTCCGAGCTAGGTTTGCCAGACAGTTTGTTGGGTGCACAAGCCGATCAATTGCGTGATCAGGAATTCCGTGTCAGCCGTAAAATCAATGGCGGTGGCGCCATGATTGAAGGTGCTGAAATAACGTGGCAACAACAGCTGTCCTTCCTTCCTGGCCCCGATTGGGTTAGAGGCTTTGGTATTCAGACAAACTTCACATTTGTAGATGCTAAAAATGACAGCGGCCGTCCAATGGACAACGTTTCTGAAAAATCATCTAACATTACCCTCTATTGGGAAGGTGAAAAGTTTCAGGCACGCATCAGTAACTCATACCGTGGGGAATATTTCAGCAACATTGCTTCGGGAGCATCGGCATGGCAAACCCGCGTAGTAGATGACAGCAATATCGTGGGTGTGTCCGCCAGTTACGATTTAAGCGAACAGATTAAGATTACCTTCAAAGGAGTCAATATCTTCGATGAGCCTCAGCACGAATATGAAACGGAAGGCGTTTACCGTGTGGTGAGAAACCATTCATACGGTCCCAGCTATTTTGTAGGGGCGACGTATAAGTTCTAATCTAACTTATCAGCCTACTAAAAAGGGATGCCGGTTTACCGGCATCCCTTTTTTATATTTCTTTTGCAATTTATTTCTAATACTCCGCCTCGCGAATCACCTCTAAAAACTCATCGCCAAAGCGTTCTAATTTACTTTGACCCACGCCGGTAATGGATAAAAGTTCGCTCTCGGTGGTGGGGCGAAACTCCAGCATCTCGCGCAAAGTTGCATCGTGAAAAATCACATAAGGTGGTACGCCGTGTTCTTCGGCTAAACGTTTACGACAGGAGCGCAGTGCGTTCCATAAACTTTGATCTTCGGCATCTACCACCACGCCTTGTTTGCGTGCAACGGCGGTGGCACTGGCTTTAAGTTCGCGACGCAATTGGATTTTTTCTTCGCCGCGTAAAATAGCGCGACAGGCATCGTTTAACTTTAAGCCGCCGTAAGCTTGTGCATCTACATCTAACAAACCACGTGCGACCAGTTGCCGAAAAATAGATTTCCATTCGTCAGCGGTAAGATGTTTGCCAATACCGTACGTAGAAAGTGTTTGGTGATTAAACGAATTAATTTTTTCGTTGCTGCTGCCACGTAATACATCAATCACATGGCCTGCGCCAAAACGTTGGCCGGTGCGATACACACAGGAGAGCGCCATGCGCACAGGTTCAGTGGCATCCCACGTTTGCGCGGGCGTTAAACAGGAATCGCAATTTCCGCAGGGTTGCGCAAGTGTATCGCCAAAGTAGCGCAATAACGTTTGGCGACGGCAGGTGGTAATTTCACACAGGCCTAACATGGCATTTAAGCGCTGCTGTTCGTTGCGTTTAAATTCATCGTTGCCTTCGGAGTTGGCCATCATTTGGCGCAGCTTTACAACGTCTTCCAAGCCATACAATAAAAGTGTGGTTGCGGGTTCACCATCGCGGCCGGCACGACCCGTTTCTTGGTAATAGGCTTCAATACTTTTGGGCAAATCCAAATGCGCAACAAAACGCACATCGGGTTTATCGATTCCCATTCCAAAGGCGATGGTAGCGACCATAATAATTTGGTCTTCGCGCAAAAATCTGCTCTGATTTTTTTGGCGAACCTGCGGCGTTAAACCGGCGTGATAGGGCAGCGCCGTAAAACCTTCAGCACTCAACCACTCCGCCGTTTGTTCAACTTTGTTGCGCGATAGGCAATACACAATGCCAGAATGATTGGCGTGTTCATCGCGCAAAAATCGTAACAACTGCACCTTGGGTGTATTTTTTTGCTGAATACGATATTGAATATTCGGGCGATCAAAACCATTCACAAATTGCTGCGCGTTTTCCAATTGTAAGCGCGCGATAATTTCCTCGCGCGTGCGCACGTCGGCCGTTGCGGTCAGTGCGATACGCGGTACATTGGGGAACTCGCGCTGCAACATATCCAGTTTTAAATAATCCGCGCGAAAATCGTGGCCCCATTGGGATACACAGTGGGCCTCATCAATCGCAAAGAGCGCAATTTTTACGCCGTGTAGCATTTCCAAAGTGCGCGGCTGAATTAGACGTTCGGGCGCAACATAAAGCATATCCAGCTCGCCATTGTGCATCGCCAATTCGGTTTGCCAGGCTTCTTGCGGTGTCATGCTGGAGTTTAAAAATCCTGCACGCACGCCGAGCTCATGCAGCGCGCTCACTTGGTCTTGCATAAGCGCAATCAGTGGTGATACCACTATGCCCACGCCATCGAGCACCAATGACGGAATTTGGTAGCAGAGGGATTTTCCGCCCCCGGTGGGCATTAAGACAAGGGTATCATCGCCTGCAACCAGCGCATTAATCACGGCTTCTTGAGGGCCGCGAAATTCGTGGTAGCCAAAGACATCTTTAAGGATTGAATGGGGAGTTTTCATCATGGGCGCGAGTATAGGGGATTCAGGCTAAAGCGAACACGAGCAGCATGGGATTGCGCTTCTTTTGATTCCATTTTTGATTGCTTTTCTTTACACGCAAGAAGTGTAAGGAAAATTGCGGCTGGTATAGCGAGTGTTATCTAATAATTTCCTGCGATTAATGACAGCAGCGCGAACGCAGGCGCACTTAACATCACCGGACACTCCTATGCAAACCTATAAACACGCTAAATACCTAAGCTTTATCACGCTAAGTTCAATTCTCGTTGCTTGCGGCGGCGGTGGAGCTACAAAGCCACCCTCTACAACCATCAGTTCTGCAGTAAGTAGTGCCAGCTCTGCTCCTGCCAGTTCGGTAAGCTCTGTTGCGAGTTCGGCCGCTTCAAGCACCGCTGCGCTTAAGGCATTAATCAAGCTCAATCAAATTGGCTACAAACCCAGTGCAGAGAAACTAGCGGTAATACCCGCAGTGGCAGCAACAACTTTTACTGTGACTAAAACCAGTGATAATTCAGTAGTGCTCACCGGCAATTTAAGTGCAGCACAAACCTGGTCGCCCGCCGATGAATCGGTAAAACTCGCCGATTTCTCCTCGCTAACAGCGGAGGGTGAATACACACTAACCGTCGCAGGCATTGAAAAATCCGCCAGTTTCAAAATTGCCACCAACGCTTACGATGCACTTAACGCCGGTGCTATCAAAGCCTTCTATTTCAATCGCGCGAGCACAGAATTGCTGGAAACTCACGCCGGCATATACAAGCGCGCTGCGGGCCACCCCGGTACAAAAGTCTATATCCACAAATCTGCCGCAACGGCTGCGCGGCCAGAGGGCACCATAGTGTCTGCGCCTAAGGGTTGGTATGACGCGGGCGATTACAATCTATATATCGTCAATTCCGGCATCAGCACCTACACCATGCTCGCGGCCTATGAACACCATGCAGATTATTTCAAAACCCAGAACCTCAATATTCCCGAAAGCGGTGATGCTGTGCCCGATGTGCTGAACGAGGCCATGTGGAATTTGGAGTGGATGCTCGCCATGCAAGACCCCAATGACGGCGGTGTTTACCACAAGCTCACCAGTAAAAACTTTAGCGGTATGGTAATGCCAGACGCCGATACGTCAGATCGTTTTATGGTGCAAAAGGCTACGCCAGCAACGCTAGACTTTGCGGCGGTAATGGCCGTTGCCAGCCGCATCTACGCACCTTACGAAGCGACCTATCCCGGTCTTTCCGCCAAAATGCTAAACGCCGCTAAATCGGCTTATCAGTGGGCGAAGGCAAATCCTGCACTTTATTACGTGCAGCCCAGCGATATTTCTACTGGTGGCTATGGCGATAACAATGCGACAGATGAATTTGCGTGGGCGGCGGCGGAGTTGTACATCACCACCAAAGACAATGCATATTACACCGACTTAAACCCAAGCGCGGTTACGGCGGATGTACCCTCATGGCCCGGTGTGAAATCCCTCGGCTGGATTTCACTCGCACACAATGTCGATTCGCTCACCGGTGCTGCAGATAAAGCACTCATTAAAAATCGTTTGGATGGATTGGCGACGACTATAGTCGCTAAAAAAGCGGCATCCGCTTATGGCGTGCCTTTGGTAGACAGCGATTTTAATTGGGGTAGCAATTCCGGGGCGCTCAATCAGGCGATGATGTTATTAGCTGCTTATAAGTTAGATAACAGCAAAACCGATTACTTGAAAACCGCGCAGTCGTTGTTGGATTATGTGCTTGGGCGAAACCCAACGGATTTCTCGTATGTGACCGGTTTTGGTGTGCGCACACCGCAAAATATTCATCACCGGCCCTCAGAGGCAGACGGTATCGCGGGCTCTATCCCCGGCTTTTTGGCGGGCGGTGCTAACCCTGGGCAGCAAGATAAGAGCGGTTGTGGTGTTCCTTATCCCTCTAACTTGCCCGCAAAATCTTATCTCGACAATACTTGCAGTTATGCGAGTAACGAAATAGCGATTAACTGGAATGCACCGCTAGTCTATGTGAGCGCTGCGTTGCAAGTCTTAACGCCTTAGTAGCTAATTCCTAGGCAAACGTTAAAAAGCCGTCAAGACGTGATTGTCTTGGCGGCTTTTTATTAGGTGTAACCTAATAGGCTTGCCTAGTTATATTAGTGACCAAGTAATATGATTGCTCCCACCAATTTTTCTACAGCAGGGCAGTGTGTTATGAAGTTTGTACCAATGATGATGTGCATATTTTTGGTAAGTAGCTGCGGCGGTTTGCCAACCAAAATCAGCTCGCCTTTTGCCAAACCGGATGCCGCACCCACGATAACACCAATAACGAGCCCTGCACCTGAAGCACCCTTGCCGCGCCACGTTGACGATGAGTTTCAAAAAACTTTGAGTAAAATTTGGGGTAATTATTTTATTGAAAACTATTCTGATACCCGAGCGCTAGATGTCTTGGTGATTACTAATCGTAAACTCAAAAATACTGCTTTTGGTTGTAGCAATGATCAATTGGGCGTAGAGCGCGATGACGGAGTGCACTATGGTGTTTGTAAAATCAACGTTCCTAAAAATCACAGTACAGGTTTGATTCGCTTAACCAAAGATAATCGCCAATCGTCACATGAGTTTTTCAAAATTTTAAATGCAAGAAATTTGTCTGAGGTGGCAGTATTCGATTACCTGAAAAAATCGGAGCGCTATCCGCTCGTTTTTGTACACGGTTTTAATGTGCGTTATGAAGATGCACTACTCAGAGCGGCGCAAATTGCCTATGACTTAAAATACCAAGGCCCTATCGTTTTGTATTCTTGGCCTGCGGGTGCGAGAGATGGATTCTTAGACGAGAAAATTATTACGCGCACCTATGATCACAATTTAAAAAATGCGCAGGATTCAGTCGCGCTGTTTAAAGGTTTTTTAAATCAGTTAAATGCTAATAATTTAACCGTAAATCTTGTGGTGCACTCAATGGGGCACCAAGTAGTGCTGCCTGCCTTAAAAGATTTTTCTGCACAGAATCCAGATGCCAAAATTATCAACGAGCTGATTCTCAACGCACCAGATTTTGCAGCCGATGAATTTATTAATATAGCCGCCGCCGTTAAAGACAACACCAAACGCATTACCATTTATTGCTCCTATAACGATAGGGCCATGACGGTGTCAGAAATTTACAATAAAAACCCGCGTTTTGGTGCCTGTGCGTTTTCTGAAAGTATTGATTCCATTAACGTGAGTTTGGTGGATGCGCCCGCACTTGGCTTAGGTCATGGCTATTATTCATCGCGTGCAATCTTGGGTGATGTGTTTCAGGTGCTGCTCGGTATTGAAGCCGAAAAACGTTTGTTCATTCGCAAGAGCGAACCTAACAGCACAGAAAAATATTTCTTAAGGCAATAAATTAATGAATGATAAAGCGCTTAATGCAGCGCCCGCTCCCGTCAGTCTTATTCAAGCTGTCTGGTTTTGGCTAAAACTTGGTTTTATTAGTTTTGGCGGTCCTGCGGGGCAAATTTCTATCATGCATCAAGAGTTGGTAGAAAACTGTCGCTGGATTTCAGAAAAGCGCTTTTTGCACGCGCTTAATTATTGCATGGTATTGCCGGGGCCAGAGGCACAGCAGCTTGCGACTTATATTGGCTGGTTAATGCACCGAACGTGGGGCGGTGTAATTGCGGGCGCGTTATTTGTGTTGCCATCACTGTTTATTTTAATTGCGCTCTCATGGGTTTATATCGCCTATGGAGATGTGCCTTTAGTCGCAGGATTATTTTACGGCATCAAACCCGCAGTAACCGCCATTGTGGTGCAAGCGGCGCATCGTATAGGTTCGCGCGCCTTAAAAAATAATGTGTTGTGGGTGATTGCAGCGGCATCTTTTGTGGCGATATTTGCATTAAATATTCCCTTCCCTTTAATTGTATTGGGCGCTGCGCTAGTAGGATATTTTGGCGGCCGTTATGCACCACGATTTTTTAATGCTGGTGGTGGTCACGGTGCGGCAAAAAAATCGTTTGGTGTTGCATTAATTGACGATGATACACCAACACCGGCACACGCACTCTTTCGTTGGTCGCGCTTCGCATTTGTATTTGCGGTAGGGTTTACACTTTGGCTTATTCCAATGGGGGCCCTATTCGCAATTTTTGGTTGGCAGCATGACTTCACGCAAATGGCGTGGTTTTTTACTAAGGCCGCGCTCTTAACTTTTGGCGGCGCTTATGCAGTTTTACCCTATGTGTATCAAGGTGCAGTAGGCCACTACCAATGGCTTACACCCACACAAATGATCGATGGTCTTGCACTCGGTGAAACCACGCCCGGCCCATTAATTATGGTGGTTGCGTTTGTCGGGTTTGTGGGTGGTTATGTAAAAGCCTTGTTGGGTACAGAGCATTTATTTTTATCCGGTGCGCTGGCGGCATCATTGGTTACGTGGTTTACGTTTTTGCCCTCGTTTATTTTTATTTTAGCGGGCGGGCCTTTCGTAGAAACTACGCACAACAATTTAAAATTTACTGCACCATTAACCGCAATTACAGCAGCAGTTGTCGGTGTAATTTTAAATCTCGCGCTTTTCTTTGGTTACCATGTGTTATGGCCGCAGGGCTTTGGCGGTAGTTTTGATATAGGTTCAGCCGTGATTGCAGTGGCTGCTGCGGTTGCGCTGTTTAAATTTAAACAGAATGTAATGCATGTGATTGGCGCGGCGGCGGTGATTGGTTTGGTGATAAAAACATTCCTACCCAATTTCAGTCTATAACGCCCTGCGAAAAGTTAGATTAATCCGCTGCTCGCCGAGCAGTGGATGCTTCCCTGCTTTAACCGGCAATACGCCATGAAAAAATAATCGCGCACTTCCACCCCAAGCCACCACATCACCATGAGCCAGTGGTATGCGAATGGTTTTATCTTCACGCAGTAAACCACCCAATAAAAAAATCGCTGGTAAACCCAAGGAGACAGACACAATCGGTTGAGTAAAATCCTTTTCGTTTTTATCTTGATGCAGCGACATCTTTGCGCCGACTTTGTAAGAGTTAATTAAACAAGAGTCAGGCATAAAGTTTTCATAGCCCGCTTCTTTAGCCGCGCTCTGCGCTAACTGCAAAAAACTCTCTGGCATAGCAGGCCAATCTTGTTGGGAATGCGCATCGCGTTTTGAATAGCGATAGCCATAAGCGTCACTTCGCCAACCCACAGTACCACAGCTAGTAGTAATGACTGACATAGCCAAACCACTTGGCGTATACATGGTTCGCAAAGGCGAAGCTTTTATTAGTTTGGGAATTTCATTCAACAAATCCGTTTCAAATGGCAATGCAAAACCGCGCAAGGCAACTGCACCCTCACAAATAGATTCGCGCCCTGTATGGTGGCTATCAGCAAATAAATCTAGGTTCATGATGATTGAATGGGGTTACTTTCGGTCTTGGATAACCAAAAAATAAAAACTAAGAGTGGAATGTTTTTGGTAAGGGGCCCGAACGGATGTAGCCAAAATGAGCTTGCCGTTGTATTACAAAAGTAATCAGATTTCTCAAAACAGCCAACTTAACCAAGCTTAACTTCTCAAACCCATAACCTACCACTAACCTTATACATTCCACTATCCGTTGAGAGAACTAGCATGTTAAAAATAAATCGCCATTCTCTGGTGCAAGCACTATTTGTGGCACTTGCACCTATATTTTTGTGGGCTTCGTCTGCGCACGCGCACGAAGTTAAAGTGCATAAAAATATTGTTTGGGCGTCTCCGAAAAACTTTCCCCTAACCGCAGATATCTATGTACCTAAGACAGGTAAATCCTCCTACCCGGTGTTGATAATCTATCACGGTGGCGGCTGGTTGATAAACAACAATTCAATTATGAATTCAATGTCTGAATATGTTGCATCTCACGGTGAATTTATAGTCGCCAATATGAATTATCGGCTCTTAGGCGATAATAACAATTCAACAACCATGAATGAAATTGTTGAGGATGCCTTGGGTGGTGTGCTTTGGGTGAAAGATAATATTGCGCAATATGGTGGCGATCCAAAGCGAATTGCCGTTACGGGCGACAGCGCAGGCGGCCATCTTGCTAGTATGATCTTACTCGGTGGTCGTAATTTGGAAAGTGATGGTTTCGCTGGCAATACCTTGGGATTTAAACCGAGTTATTTGCCCAAAGGTAAAACCGCAGAGCAAATCGCCAAGCGTGATGGGTTGAAAGTACAAGCAGCGGTAATAAGCTACGGAGCATTTGATTTATACGCTGCCGCGCTGAATAACTTTGAAAAGCCGAGCAATATTTTTTGGGGTCTTGCTAAGGCAGAAGCGCGAGGTTTATTCGGTAGTGCAGTAAATGTAAATGACAACGCGAATTACTATAAAACGGTTTCCCCCATTTTCAATATTCCATCGGCTTCGGGGCATAAATTACCACCTCAATTTATTCACGTAGGCAGTAAAGATCGTACGACACCGCCTACCGCGGTGAAAAATTATGTTGAACAGTTGGAGAAAGCAGGTCAGCCAGTAGAGTTCACGTTATACGAAGGAAAGGATCATGCTTTTCTTGATAGTGGCTGCAGTGAATATTTCAAAAGCTGTTTCGACACAGTGGCGCCGAACGCATTGAACGATATCCTTAAATTTTTGGAAAAAACGTTGAAGTAATTTCCGAACTTGGCGTAATAAAAAAGGCGACATAAAGTCGCCTTTTTTATTACGCAAATTTTAGGTGTGAGAGCAAGTGCTATTCGCCGTCGAGATAAACTTTCAATCTGATTTTAAGCCGATCGATGGCCAATGGATGATTCAAAAAATCTGGAATATTCATTAGCTGCCAATACTGACCTTCTTCACTAAACTGAATAGCCGCAATTTCTTCAGCTTTTCCCTCTGCCACAAAGAAATAGGAGTGTCCAGTATTGTTGAAATTCACGCCTATTTTTTTATAAATCAAACGCGATTCTTCTAGCTTTATACCGAACTCTTCTTCTAATTCCCGCAACACACATTGTTCGGGCGTTTCATCGCCTTCGCGTACTCCGCCGGGGAAATCCCACATATTGGGGAAAGGGATATGTGCAAAATCATCGCGCAAATAGACGAGTAGTTGGCCATCAAAAATATAGGCGAGTTTGCAGGCGGTGAACGCTTCCATCATTTCATAAAAATCCTATTATCATAGAAAAAAGCCCGCATTCATTGCTGAGTGCAGGCTTTTTAAATCGCGTTCTAAAAACTAAAACTTAGTTCTTCGCACGCTCTTCCAAAATCGCAACCGCTGGTAATACTTTGCCTTCAACAAATTCAAGGAATGCACCCCCACCGGTAGACACGTAAGAAATTTTGTCCGCTAGGTTCCACTTGTCGATTGCAGCCAACGTATCGCCGCCGCCTGCTACTGAGAATGCATCGCTATCAGCAATTGCGCGGGAGATAACTTCGGTGCCTTTTGAGAAAGCATCGAATTCAAATACGCCGCAAGGGCCGTTCCATAAAACGGTTTTGGCATTTTTGATGTTTTTAAGTATATGCACGCTGATTTTATTTTTTAAGTTGTTGAAGATGACTAATGGCTTCAGAGAAATTTGGATTAATTTTTAAGGCGCGCTGTAGCGTTTTCTCTGCGCTAACTTTATCACCGGACAAATAATACAACCAACCTAAAGTATCTAAAAAAGAAAAATTTTCAGGCTGAATTTCTACAGCTTTTTTTGCATAACTTAAGCCTTCGCCAAAATTAGTATTTTGATCGATGCTAATATTTGCCAAGTTATTATATACCTCAGCCATTTTGGCGTTCAATTTTAACGCTGACTGGTAGTAACTTTTTGCTTTCACATAATCTTTTTGCAGGTGATAGAGAAGGCCTGTTTTAAATAGTGCGAGCGGCTTATCGTCACTATTGCGACTTAGCTGATCAAAAATTTTTATAGTTTTTTGAATATCGTTTAGCTGCAAGTACACATCAGCCAAAAGCCAGCTGCTTGGATAAAAGTTGGGGCTCAACGCCAATGACTGTTCTAATTCTTTTATTGCCATCGAGAACTGCTTGTCGCGGGCTAAGTAGACACCTTTAAAATGATGGGGTAAATTATTGTTAGGCTCTAACGCAGATGCTTTTGAGAGACTAGCTAAGGCATCAGGCAATTTCCCCGCCGCCAATTGCGCGCTACTCAAGCCAAAAAGAATATCAACCTGAGAGGGTTTTGTAATAAGTGCTTGCTGATAATGGAAAATGGCTTTATCTGGCTGTTTTTTAAATGTTAAATAAATAACTGCTAGCTCTATATTAGCATCGGCAAAATCTGGGGCTATCTTAAGTGCTTTTTCAAAATATACTTGCGCTTCATCGAGTTGCTTGTTTTTTAAAAGATATTTTCCATAGGCAGTAAGTAGAGCAGGACTATTTTTGCCAAGACTAAAAGCTTGATCAAAATGGCTTTGCGCCATCTTATTATCGCCCCTAGCATTTTCAACTTCTGCAAGGCCAATATAAGCAAAATAGAAATTTGGGTTGAGCTTTAATGATTCATTATATGAGGCTATAGCTTTTATATAGTTTTTCCCTTTTGCTTCAGTTTGAGCCCTATTGTAAGCAATCACTTCAGGAGCAGAAGCAACTTTATCTTGCTTTAAGCTTTCTTGGGTTATTGTTGCTGCGAATGAGTTGTGTGCGAAAAAACCTAAACTAAGCCACAGAATCACATATTTAGTATTTCTTATCACCTTCATAACCTCGCTCCAAAAGACTGTTTATAACCCAAAATTCTAAAACAAAACAGCCCCCAAGTGGGGGCTGTTTTGTGAAGCTTACGTCTAAAATATTAGACGAGTTTTTTACGACGACATGCCACTAGACCTAACAATCCAAGGCAAAACATCACCAATGAATTAGATTCAGGTACATCAACTACTGGTGGGGGAGAAGTATTCACACCAGCAACTGCAGTGAGGTTTAAACCTGCAAAGAAAATGTTATCGTCAAACGATGGGTTAGAGGTCTTAATGCTTATTTGAGTATCGCCAGCTGCCAAGAAAGGCTTCAGGCTGTAAAGCTCATCATCTGCTCTTGGGTTAGACGCGTTACAGTTGTGGTTATTAGTTGGATCATCTCCAAGGCCACCTACGGTAATTAAACCACCGTTGTAACTGCCGCCATCATCTTCGCCGCCAGCACAACGAGTCAAGGCACTGCCGTTTACATCTACATCTGAATGCTGCAATGTGGAAGATGCTTGATAGCTATAACCGATACCCAACGATAAAGTTGCTTCAAAGCTAGCAGCCGCTAATTGAGCACTGGTTAGTGGGCTTGCAAGGTTAATTGCTGTTGAGTCACCAGATTGGTTACTGTAGCCGTCCAAAAACGCAATAGTACGAACTTGCTCAGTGGGGTTGCTATAGATAATAGCTAATACTTCGCCATCGATATAGCCATTGGGACTTTCGTTATTCACAGTGAAGCTGAATGGAGAGGCGCTACCACCACCGATTAAGGTTGATACTTGAGACGTAACATCTGTACGGTATGCTTCCAAACCACCAGCAGAACCTAAAGCAGTCCAAGAAGCACCAGAATATACCTGCCCCTCAAACGTCACGCTCGGAATTGTGCTGTTATAGAACATTGATGAATACAAATATGCTGCAACGATTGTTGAGCCTGTCGGAACAGCTGCATCTATCGTACAAACGGGAGTATTATTTGAGCCGCAGCCATCTAATGACCAATTCCCCTTTCCATTAAAAACGTAGGAGGTGGTCAATGACGCATGAGCGGCACCAGAAAATACTAAGGCGGCAGTTACTGCCAATAATTTTTTAGTAGAGAGAAGATTTTTCACGGTATAGGTTCCTTTTGTGTATTAATCTCAGAGTTTACTTTGGGTTTATGCCATTATTTTCGGGCAATAATAACGACTTCTAATTGTTTAGCAAAACGCATACCACTTTAAAAATCCTTTTTTTTCAAAGGGTTATAATTCTATGAAAATAACAACAAGTATAAATGTAAAAAAAATCGACAAATACGCCATCGGTTAGACTCAGACGCTGGAGCGATATGACTTTGCTTATGCAATTCAGTCTCAGCCGAAAAGAAATCCTTATGTTTAATATTTTTAACGCTCGATATAGGTCAGAACAGGCTATAAAGCGCTTTTGTGTGAGCAATAAAAAAGGCGATCCAGAGATCGCCTTTTAAAATCGCGTACGGCTAATTAACCCTTCGCGCGCTCTTCCAAAATCGCAACCGCTGGTAATACTTTGCCTTCAACGAACTCAAGGAAAGCGCCGCCGCCGGTGGATACGTAAGAAATTTTGTCAGCCAAATGCCACTTGTCGATTGCAGCTAATGTGTCGCCGCCGCCTGCCACAGAGAATGCATCGCTCTCTGCAATTGCGCGAGAGATAACTTCGGTGCCTTTTGAGAAAGCATCGAATTCAAATACGCCGCAAGGGCCATTCCATAAAACGGTTTTGGCATTTTTGATAATTTCTGCAACGCGGGCTGCTGTTTCTGGGCCGTAGTCGATGATTTCTTCGTCGGCTTGAATTTCGCTTGGCTTTTTAACGGTAGCCACTGAGTTGTGATTCCAAGATTTGAAACCTTCTTTGGTTACACGCACGTCGGTTGCGAAAACAACTTCGGTGGTTTTGCACAGGCGTTGTGCTTCTGGAATTAAATCTTTTTCGTAAAGTGAGTTACCAACTTGGTTGCCAGCTGCTGCTACGAAAGTGTTAGAAATACCGCCGCCTACAACAAGAATGTCAGCGATTTTGGAGAGTGCATCTAACACGCTCAGCTTGGTAGACACTTTAGAGCCACCAACGATGGCTACTAATGGGCGCGCTGGTTTATCGAGAACTTTTGCGAGGGCTTCTAATTCGCCAGAGAGCAATGGGCCTGCACAGGCGATAGGTGCGAATTTCGCAACGCCGTGCGTTGAGGCTTGTGCGCGGTGGGCGGTGCCGAATGCGTCCATTACGAATACATCGCAAAGTGCTGCCATTTTTTTAGAAAGCTCGTCAGAGTTTTTGCCTTCGCCTACATTGAAACGAACGTTTTCTAACAGAACCAAGTCGCCTTGATCGGCGAAACCGTCAACCCAATCTTTAACGAGAGGAACATTGCGACCCAATTTTTCGCTCAAGTATTTTGCAACAGGTGCGAGTGAAGAGGCTTCTTCATATACGCCTTCATCTGGGCGACCCAAGTGCGACATCACCATGACTTTTGCGCCGGCAGCGAGGGCGGCTTTAATGGTGGGGATAGAGGCATCAATACGCACGGCGCTGGTGATGCGGCCATCTTCTAAAGGTACGTTTAAATCTTGACGAATAAGAACGCGCTTGCCGGCGAGGTCTTGGTCTTTCATGAGTTTTACGGTCATAGGAAATCCTTAATTACAGTATTTATTCGCCAATGAGTTGTACGGCATCAATTTCGTTCCAGCCGGATACAGCATTAGTGGCAAGGGTGATTTTTACGCGCTGAGTTTTAAACGCAGTTTTTTCGAAGGGGATATTTAACCAACTGATCGTGGAGGGTTTGTATTGAGATGCGTCTGGCCCTTTCCAGATATTGTGGGCGCTACCGGTTTCGTCATAGAGATCGACGCTAATGATTGCACCAGGATTGAAATTCTGGCGAATTTTGATCTCGGTCGCATTAACGGGTTTGGCGTACTCCAGTTCAATCCATTCTAGGCCGGTATCTGATTCTTTGGTTGCCCAAGAGGTATCCGCATCGCCATAGGATTGAGTATCCGGAACACCGGTTGCGCGGAATGGATGGTAGCCTCTGGCAGTATCGTTCACATCACTGGCGTAGGTTGTACTGGCTTTGGCGCTTACCGCCCACTGGCCATTGGGGTCGTTCTTGATAGCATCTTCTGCCAAGGCAAATTCCATGGCCTTGCGTTTTTTCGCAAGCTCTTGGTCTTCTTCAGCGGCCGCCGAACTAACGGGAGCTGGTGCTTCAACGGCTGCGGCTGTGCTTTCAGCTTGCGCTGGAGCCTCTGCCTTTTTACTGCACGCGGTGACTAAAAAACCGGCGGAGATTAAAAGAGTCAGGGTAAGTATTTGATGTTTCAACATATCGTAATCCTTAATGGGCGAACCTTGAGATGCAGCAAAGCGCTATTCTCCATTAATTTAAGCCATAAAACAAAACACCCGACTCGCGTCGGGTGTTTTTTCGTGCTTTTAGTCTTCTAACAACTCTTCCACAGTGCTTACGATGTTATCGACGGTGAAGCCGAAGTATTCGAGTAGCGCTGGGCCGGGGGCTGATTCGCCGAAGCCAGTCATGCCTACTACGCGGCCATCGAAGCCCACGTATTTGTACCAGTAATCCACGTGTGCGGTTTCAACGGCAACGCGAGCGCCAACGCTGATTGGCAATACAGATTCTTTGTAGGCTTCGTCTTGGCGATCAAACACAGAGGTTGATGGCATAGACACAACGCGTACATTGCGGCCTTTGGCTTTCAGCGCGGCAGCAGCTTGTACGGTGATGCCTACTTCAGAACCGGTCGCGATCAGAATAGCTTCTGGCTCGCCCACGGAATCAACCAATACATAACCGCCTTTGGCGATATCGGCCACTTGCGCTGGAGTGCGCGCAACGTGATCGAGGTTTTGACGGCTGAATACCAAGGCAGCTGGGCCAGTTTTGCGTTCGATAGCCGCTTTCCAAGAAACAGCAGCTTCGGCAGCATCGGCTGGGCGCCATGTGTCGAGGTTTGGTGTCATACGCAAGCTTGCCAAAACTTCGATGGGTTGATGCGTTGGGCCGTCTTCGCCTTGACCGATAGAGTCATGGGTATAAACGAAGATGTTTTGCAATTTCATCAATGCCGACATACGCACAGCGTTGGCTGCGTATTGTTGGAACATCAAGAAGGTTGCGCCGTAAGCAATGAAGCCGCCATGGGCAGAAATACCGTTCATGATGGCGCTCATACCGAATTCGCGCACACCGTAGTACAAGTAGTTGCCGCTAGCGTCTTCAGCGGTTACGCCCTTAGAGGTTTTCACCAAAGTCAGGTTAGAACCGGCTAAGTCAGCAGAGCCTCCTAGCAATTCTGGCAATAATGGAACGAAGGCAGCAATAGAGTTTTGTGAGGCTTTGCGGCTGGCAATTTTCTCGCCTTTTGCCTGGCTTTCAGCAATGAAAGCTTCTGCTTTAGCAGCGAAGTCAGCAGGCAATTCGCCTTTGATTACGCGGCGATCAAACTCGGCAGCCAATTCTGGGTGCGCAGCTTTATAGGCAGCGAATTTCGCTTCCCAAGATTTTTCAGCAGCAGCACCTTTCTCTTTAGCATCCCAACCGGCGTAAACATCAGCAGGAACAACAAAGGGCTCGTATTCCCAACCGAGGGTTTTACGAACCAGTGCAACTTCTTCCAAACCTAAGGGCGAGCCGTGGCAATCATGCGATGCTTGCTTGTTTGGCGAACCGAAGCCAATGATGGTTTTAGTGATAATCAAAGTTGGCTTTTTGGTCTCAGCTTTAGCAGCTTCGATAGCGGCTTTAATAGCGGCAGCATTGTGGCCATCAACAGCGCGAATTACGTGCCAGCCGTAAGCTTCAAAGCGTTTTGGGGTGTCATCGGTAAACCAGCCTTCTACGTGGCCATCAATAGAGATGCCGTTATCGTCGTAGAACGCAATCAGTTTGCCCAAGCCTAAAGTGCCGGCCAATGAACAAGCTTCGTGGCTAACACCTTCCATCATGCAGCCATCGCCGAGGAAAACATAGGTATTGTGATCAACAACAGTGTGACCGTCGCGGTTAAATTGCGCCGCGAGAATCTTCTCAGCTACTGCCATACCCACGCCGTTAGCGATACCTTGGCCAAGTGGGCCAGTAGTGGTTTCAACACCGGCAGTGTAGCCGCGCTCAGGGTGACCAGGGGTGCGTGAGTGCAATTGACGGAATTGCTTAAGGTCGTCCATGGTCAAATCGTAACCGCTCAAATGCAGCAACGAGTAAATCAGCATAGAGCCGTGGCCGTTAGACAATACGAAACGGTCGCGGTCAGCCCAATTTGGGTTTTGTGGGTTGTGTTTTAAAAAGTCGTTCCAGAGAACTTCGGCGATATCGGCCATGCCCATTGGTGCGCCAGGGTGACCAGAGTTAGCTTTTTGTACAGCGTCCATTGAAAGCACGCGAATGGCGTTAGCCAAGTGTTTACGGGAAGGCATCGTTGAGAAGCTCCTAAGTTAAAGGCATAGCGTTAATAGCATTAGCAAAGTTGATGCGTTAGCGGTTTAGGCGATCTCTGGCGGATCTTTGAGTCACCAATGCCTGAAGTGGCACAGTGCTGCTGATATCGTTGGATGGTTCTACTTTTTAGAGCGCTTTGCTCTGCAGAACACTCTGCGCTTACTGCTCCATAACTCGCGACATTTTCATTAACTCGCGAACTAGACCGAGAAACAGAAGGACACCCCTGCCAAATCTAATTGTCTGGCAAACAGGGGAGAACATTCTCGCTCAGCTAGGGCCACGGGTAAAGCAAAGTTGACGAAAATGAGCCATCCAAAGATCGCGCATAATATAGTTAAATGGACTATATGGTCAATTCATGTGTTTTAGATCCGAATTTCATGGGATCGCGATAAAAACAGAAAAATCTATATCAAAATATTTTGATATAGATTTTTTCGCCTGCTAGACTGCACACCATGAACGACCTTATCGAACAAGAAAATCTCGACCTTCCCGTGCTTACCGAGCAAGTCGCATTACCGGAATCATCGTTAATAGATGTGCCTGTGCTAACCGACTTGGTCGCGCCAGTATTAGATGTGTCACTGGATGTACCGCCCATACTCACGGATATTGTTGAGCCTGCCCCTGTGGCCGTGGTGGATGCGCAATCCCTACCCAATTTGCTCAAGGCAGCGGGCGATGGTTTTCGGTTAGAAATTTTGCGGGTACTCGCGCAGGACTCATTTGGTGTGCTGGAGCTCTGTCGTATCTTTGAAGCCAAGCAATCTGGAATGAGTCATCATCTTAAAGTGCTGACCAGCGCGGGTTTGCTCAGTACGCGCCGCGAAGGGAATAGTATTTTTTATCGCCGCGCTTATTTGGTGCCGGATAGTCCCCTTGCGAGTTTGCAGCAAGCGTTGTTCAGCAGTATTGACCAAATGCCGATTACCGACGCGGTACAAACGCAATTACGTGAACTGGAACAAGAGCGCAGTCTGGCTTCGCAGCATTTCTTTGCCGAGAACGCGCACAAATTTCGCGAGCAGCAAGATCTAATTGCCAGCTACCCCGTATATGCAGAGCACATGATCCAATTGCTCAATAACACGCCCCTACGTAACTGGAGCCTTGCGCTCGAAGTTGGCCCAGGCGAAGGCGAATTCCTTCCTGTGCTTGCGCAAAAATTTTCGCAAGTGGTTGCGCTGGATAGTTCTGCTGAAATGCTGAACAAGTCAAAAGACTATTCACAAAAGCAAAATTTGCGCAGCATGGAATTTATTCACGGAGATACCCATGTACTCGCGCAGAAAAAAGTCTTAGCGGATTGCATAGTGGTTAATATGGTTTTGCACCACACGCCCTCTCCTGCGGATATTTTTCAAGATTTAAGCAAGGCTCTTGCACCGGGAGGCGCGTTGTTGATTTGCGATTTGTGTCGCCACGAACAAGCGTGGGCACGCGAAGCCTGCGGCGATTTATGGCAAGGCTTTGAGCCACAAGATTTTTCGCGCTGGGCCAGCGCAGCCAATTTGAATGAAGGCCAGAGTGTTTATTTTGCGTTGCGTAACGGCTTTCAAATTCAATTGAGACAATTTTTTAAACCAGCGAATTTCTAGCTGCCGTCATCCTCGCGTAGCGGGGATCCAGTTTTTGATTTTGCTTGTAATTTTTTTAAGAGCTGGATCCTCGCCTTCGCGAGGATGACGAAAGAGATTTTAATTTAGTTTTAATTTTTATAGGAAACCAACATGTCTGAATATTCCGTATTTACTTCTGAGTCTGTATCCGAAGGTCATCCCGATAAAATGGCAGATCAGATTTCTGATGCCGTACTCGATGCAATTATTAAGGATGATCCGAATGCGCGCGTTGCCGTAGAAACCTTGGTTAAAACCGGCATGGCGATTGTTGCAGGTGAAGTACGTACTTCGACTTATGTGGATTTAGAAGATTTAATTCGCCAAGTGATTTTGGATATTGGCTACAACTCTAGCGATGTTGGTTTTGATGGCGCGAGCTGTGCGGTATTAAACGCGATCGGCAAACAATCTGCTGATATCGCCATGGGCGTTGATGAAGCGAATGATAAAGATATGGGCGCTGGTGACCAAGGTTTAATGTTTGGTTATGCAACAAATGAAACTGCAGTACTTATGCCTGCCCCGATTTTTTACGCGCATCGCTTGGTAGAAAAGCAAGCGCAATTGCGTAAGAGCGGCGTGTTGCCATGGTTGCGCCCCGATGCAAAAAGCCAAGTGACTTTGCGCTACGAAAATGGAAAACCTGTCGCGGTAGATGCTGTTGTACTTTCTACGCAACACAGCCCAGATGTAAAACAATCTGAAATTCATGAAGCCGTGCGCGAATTGATTATCAATAAAGTTTTGCCAGCTGAATGGTTGCACGCGGGTACGCAATATCACATAAACCCAACAGGCCAATTTATTATCGGCGGCCCAGTAGGCGATTGCGGTTTAACAGGCCGTAAAATTATTGTGGATTCCTACGGCGGCATGGCGCGTCACGGTGGCGGTGCATTCTCTGGTAAAGATCCATCAAAAGTTGACCGCTCAGCAGCTTACGCTGGCCGTTACGTTGCCAAGAATTTAGTAGCAGCAGGCATTGCTGATCGTTTAGAAATTCAAGTGAGTTACGCGATTGGTGTTGCTGAGCCTACCTCTATTTCTGTTAACGCATTTGGCACGGGTAAATTACCCGATGCAGAAATTGTGAAATTAGTACGCGAACACTTTGATTTGCGCCCACGTGGCTTAATTGAAATGCTCGATTTGAAACGCCCAATCTATCGTCAAACTGCAGCCTACGGTCACTTCGGTCGTGAGCTTCCTGATTTTACATGGGAAAAAACGGATAAAGCTGAAGCATTGAAGAAAGCGCTTTAAAAAATTTAAATTTAATACAGGATTCCATTATGAGCTTCACCGACTACAAAGTTGCTGCAAAAACTCCAGAAGCATTCGCACAAGATGCTAGCTGGGGCCGTAAAGAAATTGATATTGCTGAAGGCGAAATGCCAGCATTAATGGCGTTGCGTCGTAAATACAAAAGCAGCAAACCATTGGCCGATGCAAAAATCATTGGTTGTATTCACATGACCATTCAAACGGCCGTGTTGATTGAAACACTGGTAGATTTGGGTGCGGAAGTGCGTTGGTCATCGTGCAATATTTTTTCTACACA
>DAOORH010000001.1:0-35250 GCA_035389145.1 Cellvibrio sp. | reverse complement strand
CAAGCTTGGCTGCTTTTTCATCGTAACGTGGGGTAGTGTCATTGTTGAAGCCATGTTGTACATCGGGATAAATAAAAGCTTCATATTTAATACCATTGGCTTTTAAGGCGGCTTCATATTTTGGCCAGCCTGCGTTTACACGTTCATCTACACCCGCGTAGTGAATTAAGAGCGGCGCTTTAATGTTGGCAACATCGGCCTCTTCAGGCTGTCTGCCATAAAAAGGAACTGCGCCGCCCAAGTCAGCAATGCGTGTTGCCAAGGTGTTAGAAATAGCTCCACCATAACAGAAGCCAACTACACCCACTTTGCCATTGCCACCGGGCAAATGTTTAAGAACATCGGCAGCTGTCACAAAGTCCTCGGTGATTTTAGGTTGGTCGAGTTTAGAGAATAGCTCGCGCGCTTTTTCTTCATCGCCGGGGTAGCCGCCCAAGCTAAAGAGTGCATCGGGAGCAAACGCAATAAAATTATCTTTCGCCAATCGGCGTGCAATATCTTCAATGTGCGGATTTAGGCCACGGTTTTCATGCACCACTAAAACTGTGGGTAATTTTCCTTTAGCTTTAGCCGGCTTTACTAAGTAGCCGCGAATTTTTCCGGTGCCATTGGGCGAAGGGAACTCTTCGTAGCTTATTTTAATGGATTTATCGCTCGGGCTTACTTGTTGTGCTTCTGCAAACCGGGGGCTAAGCGCATCCAATAAACCTGCTGCGGTAACACCTGCGACTGCATATTTTGCTGCACCGGTTAAAAAATCGCGACGCGACGATTGACCGTGAACATATTGGTCAAAAAGCTTTAATACTTCGGGATGAAAATCATTAGCAGTTTTGCGAGTCATGGTGTAACTCCATACATATAGATTTTTGGTGGCTTTAACCCTAAGAAATTAAGGGGGTTGTTTAACAGGATATGTTGTACGGCCTTTACAGCCCTGTGTAGTTGTTTGCTATCACCACTTTCGAATAGCTCACTAATCTACAAAGTGCACAAAAGCGTTTAGGCCGAATAAATCCAAGGGCGCGGCTTCGAACCGATTGTATTCTAATTTTTCAGGAAAGAATTAACACTGCAAAGCCAAGTTTTGCAAAAATGGCTGAAAATTTCAGGATAAAGTTTTAATCATCAATGCCGCATGCCTATAAAGTCGTTTGGATGTGCAACCTAGGGATATAATGCGCTCCTGAAGCAACTCCAACCCAACAACAAAAAATAACCAAAGTGACCCCAATGCAAACACCAAAGCCCTCCAACTCCCCATTCCGAGTCCTCTTCGCCAGCCTAATCGGCACGACCATCGAGTTCTTCGACTTCTATATTTATGCGACTGCTGCCGTCTTAGTATTCCCCATATTATTCTTTCCTCAAGGTGATCCCACTATTGCGGCTTTGCAATCGTTGGCGACTTTTGCTTTGGCGTTCTTTGCGCGACCTATCGGCTCGGCGTTGTTTGGGCATTATGGTGATCGCATCGGCCGCAAGGCGACCTTGGTGGCGGCTTTGATGACCATGGGTATTTCCACGGTGGTTATTGGTTTATTGCCTACCTATGAATCCATAGGGATCACTGCAACCGTGTTGTTGTGTTTGTGTCGTATAGGGCAGGGGATTGGTTTGGGCGGCGAATGGGGCGGGGCGGTGTTGTTGGCCACTGAGAATGCGCCAGAAGGCAAACGCGCGTGGTATGGCATGTTTCCGCAGTTTGGTGCGCCCATTGGGTTTATTTGTTCAACCGGTGTCTTTCTATTGTTAACGCACAATTTAAGTGATGCGGATTTTTTAAGTTGGGGCTGGCGTATTCCGTTTGTGGCGAGTGCGTTGTTGGTGATTGTGGGGTTGTATGTGCGTTTGAGTTTGGAAGAGACGCCGGCATTCCAGCAGGCAATTGACACCGATAAGCGTGTGCGTGTTCCTATGGTGACAGTGTTGACGCAACATATGCGCGTTACCATTTTGGGTGCGTTTTTGGCGATTGCAGCTTTCGCAGTGTTTTATATTACGACGGTGTTTTCCCTCGGTTGGGGAACCAGTAAATTGGGCTATACCCGCGAAGATTTTTTAATTCTGCAATTGTATGCGGTCTTTGCGTTCATTATTACCATTTGGGTGTCTGCGTTGATTGCCGACAAAATTGGCCGTCGCGCTATGTTAATGATGTCTGGATTGGCGGTGATGGTGTTTGGGGTGGGTTTTGCGCCTATGTTAAATTCTGGTTCAAGCCTTGGGGTGTTAATTGCGTTGTCGCTGGGTTTTGGGGTAATGGGTTTGACCTATGGCTCACTCGGCACGGCGCTGGCAGAAATTTTCCCTACTGAAGTGCGTTACACGGGTGCGTCACTGAGTTTTAACGTGGCGGGCATTATAGGCGCGTCTTTAACGCCTGCAATTGCGAGCTGGTTAGCCACCAGCTATGGTCTTTCATTTGTGGGTTATTACATTTCAATTGCAGGTGTATTAACGCTACTTGCTGCTTTCGCGTTATCAAAATCCTTGGGTAAATAATCATGAGTCACAAACCACAGCTAGATGAATTTGAGTCTGTATTGACGCGTAAATTTTACGTTGCTGACTGTGAGCTCATTCATTTTTCAGCAGACAGAAAAAGCCCCTCAGTAACACTAAGTGCTGAAGGGTGCGCAACCTTGGTGTCTGGTGATATTGAAGTGGAATTTAATTGGATTGCCGTGGGCAAGGCGTCTAAAGAAGGTGAGTTTAGATTTGATGTGACCTTGGATGACGTTGATCCAGATTTTGATGTCATCGGCCTGAGTGATTTATCGGCAGAGGTAGAGAGTCATCTCTGTAAAAAAATACTGGCAGCGTGTAATTGGCAAGCAGAAGTGGCAGAGTGTCTGCCCAAAAATGAAACTGAATTGGCATCCTTGTGATGCCAATTTTCTAAGGCTCTTTCGCTGAAACCCGAAGTGGCCACGCGCAATTTAAACGTCGCTTTTTAATAATCTCGCTTAAATACTCACCCATTCACCTTCGAACAATTAAGCACTTAGGCATAGTCTGTGAGTGCAACCCAGCCGCGAATTTTTCCGTTGTACACAAACGCCATTCCAAGATTAGTGACATAACGCGCGTCGCCAGTGGATGGAGGCTCGTATTCTTCTAAGCCTTCAAGCGCCAAGCTGCTGACCAGAGGGGCTTTCCATTGCATTGTTTGTGGGCTGGAGGGCATGCTTAATTCTGTATCTGTCCACGCTAAACCATCGCGTTCAACGGGTGAAGCACTTGCAAAATCGGCGGGTATAAAGATGGCGGAGGTTCCGGCCATTTTTTTGTACATGCGTTGTCTCATGGATAACTCCTATTGATACCCTCGCATTAAATCAGTTGCTGACGTTGCAATCTTGATGCGGGTCAATAGAGTTAAAAAAATACTGCTAAATTCAATTCATGGCACTGAGCCGTTGATTGAATCGAGCAGTATTCATTTTGGTTTTACTATTTAAACCGACCCTAGGGTCGAAAAATATTAAAACGAAACATTTACACCCACTAAACCACTGCGACCAATGGCTGGGAAGCCGATGTCGTTGAAGTACTCTTCATCGGTAATATTTTCAAGACGAACGTGGATGTTGAGGTGAGTATTGATTGTCCATTTTGCACCAAGATCTAAACGATTATATTTATCCAAGGTTTCAACTACGCCATCGCCTGTGTAGCGGCTGGCAGCAAGGCGATCATCTACCCACAAATAGTTGGCGTTAAATTGCCACTCATTATTGAGTACATAAACGGCGTTTGCGCCCGCTTTCACTTGCGGTCTACCCATTAATGGATTTTCCGCATCAATATCCGCATAGCTTGCATGTGCGCCAAGTTGCCATTGATTGTCTTGTGTGTGCCAATGAATTTCTGTTTCAACACCACGGGTATCCACCAAATCGCGGTTCACGTTGGTAAATAGCTCGTTATCAAAATCAATTAAATCTTTATAGGTGTTTCTAAAGAAACTGAGGTTGATAGTGGTGTTATTTGCAGACCATTCCACACCGGTATCGCGTGTGGTTGATAACTCTGGTTTTAAATTTTTGTTGCCGATTAAACCGTGGCCGAGTGCCAAGAAGCTGGGCAATTTAAACCCTTTACCCGCATTGGCAAACCAGCTCAAGTTTTCGTTAATTTGATAACGCACACCACCTTGGCCGCTGTCTTTTGCGCTCAGGCCATCGGCATCATCGCAACGTACGCTGGCTTGAATTAAGAAATCGGATGTTGCGTACATGTTCACATTAACAAATGCGCTGTTAATACGGCGATCCAAATTGAAATCTGTTGGTAGTGGGAAACCAAAATCGACATAGCCTACGCTATCACCTGTTTCGTGTTTGGTTTCTAGGCCGATGTTCGCCCAGAGCTTTTTCTCATCGCCGATGGTGTTTACCCAGCTGAAATTTTCGCGGGTGAAATCAGTAACTGCACCGTTTGCGGGAACGGCATTAACAACACCCGGTGATGTTAAATCTTCTTCGCGATTAAACCAGCTTGCTTGGACTTTGCTGCGCCACGCGCCAGTCACTTGCCATTGCCAGGCGAGTGCTGCGTTTTGATCGGTAAAGTCACTCATATCAAGGTCACGGCCTACGGCGAACAAAGGGCCACCGCTTTGTTCGGGGAAAGTAGTTTTTTCGCCATCAAAATAACGGTAAGAAAAATCGATGCTGTGAGCATCTGCTTGCCAATTTAATTTGGCGAGAGCTTCTTTATTTTTTGCGGTGCTGCCTTCAATCGCATCGCCACCGTCTTTACTTTGTACTTTTAAGGCGTAACCGAATTGATCAACGGAACCTGAGGTGCTGATGCTCGCGGTTTTGTAGCCGTCTTCACCTACGGTAACAGACAAATTGTGTTGTGCTGCTTTAGTTGGCTCTAGGGTGATGATATGAATTACACCTGCGAGGGCATCTGAACCATAAATGGCTGATTGCGCACCGCGAATAATTTCAATGCGTTTAATAGAATCAATGTTGATGTTGTTTACATCAAAGGCGCCGCCGCGCGTGTTTGTTGGGTCGTTAAGTTGTACGCCATCTAATAGTACTAATGTGTGGTTTGCTTCGGCACCGCGCAGTGCTATGGCAGTGAGGCCACCCGCACCGCCTTGTTCTTCGACCCAAATGCTGGGCACTTGGCGTAAAGCATCAACCAAGCTGTGGCTGCTTAATGCTTGAAGTTGCTCTTGACTAATCACTGTAACGGATGAGGCCAATTGTTCCGTGGTGGCGGGGCTGTAGGTGCCGGTAACAACAACTTCGTCGGCAGCAAATGCGTGTGTTGCAATAAGTGAACTGATGATGAGTGATAATGTTTTGAACTTCATGCGATAACCTTTTGATAAAAATAATGGCCACTTTTTAGGGTGGCCATAATAAACAGATACAACAGCGTACAAATTTTATTTTGCGAATTTATACAATGTGTAATAAGCGTGCAATTGTGCGGCAGCGGCATCTTTAAACAGTTTTTGATTGTTTAAGGAGATGTGATACACGCGCGCCGTTTGTTGCGGATGAACAGATGCATGGCCTAACTCCGCGAGGCTCATTGTAATTTGTTTGCGATCTGCACTGATACTGATGTTTGTAATTCTTTCCATAGCTTTACCTAACTCATCAGAACCATAGTCTGGCGCATCGCGATAAACCCATGATTCAACAGCGAGTAATTTTTGTAAGGCGGCAGAATCAATTGAATCGCTCAGTGGTTGCGTTAGTTTTAATGTAAAACCGTTGCTAGTGGCGTGCGTACTTTGAATGGCGGGGGAGACTGTTTTGCCATCCCATACAATGCGTTGCATACTCGCGACGTGGCCGCCTTTGGCTTGCCAGCCGCGACCGGTTTGGCCAAGCAGTAAGCTACCATCAGGCAAGAACACTGGGCGCATTACGCCTGATTCCAAACTATCAATGAAAGGCATAACGCTGCCTTGTTCAACGCCATCAACCACTTCGGTATTCACTCGCAATAAATTTGATTGGGTTTGATCGCCAATTAACATTTGCCCTGCATAAGCACCGAATTTTCCTTTGGTGGTATCCCACGCTGGGTTGCCCGGTGAGTTAGCAACGCTGTTATGCGGTAAAAGAATCGCTGCTTTTACTGCTTTATCAGCATATTTTTCCCACGCAATTTCGGGCGAGTCAGGTGTCATGCCAGGCAAATCGACGAGGCTTGATGGATGGCCGTAAAATTTATTTTGCTCGATCACAAAAATTTTAGACGTTCCCATGTATTCGCCTTGGTTATCGGAATACCAAAGACGGTTGTCGGGGCTCAAACCTAAGCCAGCAGGGCTGCGCAAACCATTCGCCCAGAGTGTAAATTTACCGAGGTCATTTTTATTGCTTGCATCTACACGAATATTCCAGCCAGCAAAGCCGCCGCCACTGCCCATATATTTACCACCGGCATTGTAAGCAGAGCCATCGCTACCATCGGCGAGGTTAATACTCACGTAGTAAGCACCATCAGCACCGCGCACGGGGCCGTGCATGTAAGAGTGATAGTTGCCGTGATAAGAATGCGCATCAAATAATGTGGCATAAGTATCTGCAATGCCATCGCCATTAGTATCGCTAATACGCGTTAATTCTGCTTTTTGGCCAGCGACAACGGTGAGACCTTTTTTGTCTTCTGCGACTACGCCAAGACTATCGAAGGTGCCTTCCGCAAATAATTGCCACTCTCCTTTACCTGATTTGTCTTTCACTAAACGCCAAATACCTGCAGTGCGAGTTGCAACTACCAAAGTGCCATCTGCTGTTAAGGCAATTCCGAGTGCTTCAAATAATTGTTCGCGGCCAAAATTATCTTTAGGTGGGTAATAACTTTCAATGCTATAACCCGCTGGCATATTTGCTTTAGATTCCAAAACTTTCAGCGATTGTTTGCGACTATCAAACGTCGATTTTGGCGCGTGCCACACGTTACCTGACAACCCAATTTTTGCCGTAAGAGTTGCGTTTACTTTTCCAGCAGGCAAGGTCAATAGATCATTTTCTATTTTGCCTGCAGTTGTTTTTGCACCTAACAATGTGCCGGCGTTGAGTGCAAATGTTTGCGCGGTTTTTAACTCGCCAGACACATTAATACTTACGCTACCATTTGCATCAAAAGTAGTTTGTACGGCTAAAGTGTTTTGGCCAATGCGATAGCGGAAACTAGGCGCTTGCGATTTATCTTTTGAGTTGCGTGTGTAACCCAAAAATTGCGCATCCACTGCAGCTAATTGTGTGAGGTGATCTTCTTTGCTGTTGAAAGATTGCTTAATGGTTTGTGTATCGCCAAATTTCGCATCTTTAAAGCTGAAGTCTATGGGTTTTCCTGCGGCGTTTAATGGCGCAAACAAATACTCTTTATCGCCCAAACTAATTTCGCGACTTTCATAGCCAATTTTCAAACCTTTGCCGCCACGATTGGTAAGTTCGCCGGTCATATCCAAGAAACCACCTTGCCAAATTTTGGCAATCGCGAGAATGCGTGGGTCAAACGAATAGTTCACACCATTCACTAAACCGACATGAATTGCACGGCCAGAAACGCCTGTCATCGGCCCGCGTTGAACGCGCACTTGGTCGTCTACTAATAATTGCAATCTATCGGCAATTGGGTCGTATTTCTCAACGGGGCCTTGCTTCATAAGTTGCACAACGGGGCCTTGGTTTTGCGGTTCGTTGAGTGTTGCTAAATAAGCGCCTACGGCATTAATTTGCGTATCGGTAATAACTTGCGCGTTAAAGGGCGGCATTATGGGTGGATAAGCTTCGCCTTTTTTTGCACCTTGTTCGGCAACAGCAATTTGATCTGTAGGTGCGCGCACGCTGCGGTGTAAATAGCCGCTATCTGCTTTGATATTAAAGCGATGTCCTTCACCGCCTTCTACTACTTCACGTGAGCGTGGTTCGCTGGTAAATAAACCAAATAAATTGGGGCCGGTAGTAACTGTAGGGTCATTTTTTGCAGTGGAGTGACAAACGTTACAACCAAAAGATTCAAAGGTTTCTTTACCAAGTGCAACATAATCTATGAGTTCTGCTTCATTAGTCGCACCGCCAGTTTTTTCAGGCGGGGTAATGTTGGCATAATCCGCGGGCTGCGCTTTGAAGTTGCGAAATGCAAACGGGCCTTTGTCGGCGAGAATTGTGGTTTGGCCTGCTGGGCTTTCCCAATTGGTGAGTGCATTTTCGCTGTAGGTATTAATGATTTGGTTGTTGCTGACAACTTCGCCATTAATGCGAACTTCTAATAATAGGGCGGGCTGTGCTTTTTCAGAGGCTTCATTAAAACGCGGTGCGCGAAACTTAACGCTTAAGGTTTGCCACTCGTTATTTTTGCTTTTAGTGTTGGTACCAAGTTCAATGGCATAGTGGCCGTGTATGTACACTTTTGCAGTTGAATCCTGCGGCAGCAAAAACTCCATGCTTACTAACGTATCACCAAAAGAATGTTTGCCAACGAGATGTTTGCTTTTTGCGCCGTCGCCATTGTTGACGAGAATAGTATTTTCTTCAGGCTGTTTTTTCTGAATTTGAAATTTTTTGCCTACTACACTGACGGCAGCGGCCGATGACCATTCGGGGCTTTCTTTAAACGATGCCAATGGGTTCTCTTTAACAGCCGGACTTTCGGTTCCCGCTGCAAAAGCTGTTGAGGTTGTGCACACTAGCGCAATGCTAGCAATTAATTTTTTAGAGAAAGACATGATCTTAGCTCTCGCTGTGAAGGTATGTAAAAGTACGCCGCACTATTTCTGCATTGAATGAGAGAATAGTGCGGCGCGGGATATTTAAAATTTCGATAATTAAAATTAAAGTTTTCTCACCCAAATATTGCGAAAGCTCACTGGGTTGCCATGATCTTGTAAGCGCAGCGGTGCACAACCATGAGCGGTGTAAACCGGTTTGCCAATCCACGCGGTTGCACCTTGAATTTCAACATTGTTTTGTACGAGTACACCGTTCAACAACACGGTAACGCGACCGGGTGATGTAAGTTTTTTATCGTCACTGAATTTCGGTGCGGTAAAAATAATATCGTATTCCTGCCACACGCCAGGTGCGCGAACGGGGTTTACCAGTGGAATATGTTGCTTATAAACGGAACCTACTTGGCCGTTGGGGTAGGTTTTGTTGTTGTAGGAATCCAATACCTGAACTTCGTATTGTTCTTGTAAGAAAATACCGCTGTTATGGCGGCCTTGGCCTTCCAAGGTTTTGCCGTCATCGCCAGTGATTTTAGTAGGAGTCATCCACTCAACGTGCAATTGCACATCGCAAAAGGATTCTTTGGTTTTAATGTCGCCCGTTTTAGGCGCAACGGTGAAAGTGCCGTTTTGAACTGTCCACTTGGCGTCGCCGCTTTCAGCGCCTTGCCATTGGTCGAGCGTTTTACCATCAAACAACACAATTGCATCAGAAGGTGGTGTGTTCTCGTTAGCTGTCACTACGGCGGGTACGGGTGACCAAACTTCAGATGCCTCAGCGAGCTTCCAATCCGGTACTTTACTAGAGCTGCTGGATGCTGCCATTAGCGGTAGCGGTGCAGCGGCTATGAGGGCAAATGCGAGTAAGTTGAGTTTTTTCATTCTATTCTCTCAATTATGCGAGTTATGGATTTGGCGTGTGCAAATCGTGGTTGGGGATAAGCTAAAGTGTTGTCTTGGTTCTAATACCGCTTTCCGATCTAAGTCGAGTTTGTGGCTGGCAACTAAGGTTAGCAGCAAAGTTGGGTGGTAACCATTCAACGGAACCAGTGCAATGTAACCGATTGTAAGCGAGATGTTCGAGCCTTAAACCTCGGTTTTATAAAAAATCGGCAGAGAAAATAAACTGCTTTTCGGGCAAAGCCTAGATAAGAAAAGTTAACGTACTTATCCCAATAATGTGATTTATGGGTGAAAAATCGAAAGATCCCTATTTGACAGCATGGAGTAGCTTTATATGACTAAAGTCAGGATGCTGTTTTCAAATATAAAAAAATTGCTGCAGATGGTTTTGTTTGGGCCAATTAAAGCTATATATGGGCTTAAATGCTTTTTCGCTGGTCACGAATACAACTCCCCATACAAATCCAAATGCGTTAAGTACAAACGCAAATCAAATTCATACTGGTGATAATTAGGTTCCATGTGTCTACACAGTTGATAAAAGCTTTTGTCATGCTCTTTAACTCGAAAATGAGCAAGTTCATGAACTGTTATCATTTTCAAAAAAGCTTCAGGTGCAACACGAAACAAGCTGGCAATTTTTATTTCATTGACGGTTTTGGTCTTATTGCCCTGAACGCGCGTAATGTAATGGTGTTGCCCCAGCGCGTGCTGAATCACTTTAATTTTTGAGTCGTAGCAAGCGCGGTTGAGCGGCTGGGCCTTGCTCATGTACTGGTTTTTCAATTCTACGGCGTAGTCGTAGAGCTGTTTATCAGTGCGCACGCCGTGTGTTTGCGGGTATTTCTTCAGCAGAATTTCGCCCAAGCGTTCATCCGCAATAATCTGCTGTACTTGAGCGATGGTTTCAGCGGGGTAGCCATTGAGGTATTTGAGGGCGGTCATAGTTTCCGATTCAGGCGTATGAGGATCAGAGCGGGTGTCGGCAGCATTCTAGGGGACATTATATAGGTAGGGAACATCGTGAATCAGATTCTCGCACCACATGAGTTTTTTGCATGGCAAGAATTTGGCCGCTTGATGTACAATGCGCGCCTCAATTTTCCCTCTTCCCATTAATTCGGCAACGCCATCCAGGTAATTGCTGGTCAGCCTATAGGACTCTTCTATGTTTGATAAAAACCAAACTATCGCTTCTTTCGATCCTGAAATTTGGGCCTCTATCCAAAACGAAGGCCAACGCCAAGAAGAACACATCGAGTTGATTGCCTCTGAAAACTACACCAGCCCAATGGTGATTGCTGCCCAAGGCACTAAGTTGACCAACAAATACGCCGAAGGCTACCCAGGCAAGCGCTACTACGGCGGCTGTGAATATGTGGATGTGACTGAATCTCTGGCGATTTCGCGCGCTAAAGAGTTGTTTGGTGCTGATTACGCCAACGTGCAGCCGCACGCTGGTTCGCAAGCTAACCAAGCGGTTTACGCTGCACTTTGCGCTCCAGGCGATACCATTCTAGGCATGAGTTTGGCGCACGGCGGCCACTTGACTCACGGTGCCAAAGTGAGCTCATCAGGCAAGTATTACAACGCTATCCAGTACGGTCTGAACCCCGCAACTGGCTTGATCGATTACGACGAAGTTGAGCGTCTGGCGCTGGAGCACAAGCCTAAAGTTGTTGTGGCGGGTTTCTCGGCATACTCTCAAGTGGTGGATTGGCAACGTTTCCGCGAGATCGCGGACAAAGTAGGTGCCTACCTGTTTGTTGATATGGCGCACGTTGCTGGTTTGGTTGCCGCTGGTCTGTACCCTAACCCAGTGCAAATTGCAGACGTAACCACTACCACCACGCACAAGACCCTGCGCGGTCCACGTGGCGGCCTGATTCTGGCCAAAGCGAACGAAGAAATTGAGAAAAAGTTGAACTCAGCCGTATTCCCCGGCGGTCAAGGTGGTCCTTTGATGCACGTGATTGCTGCAAAAGCGATCAGTTTCAAAGAGGCTATGAGCCCTGAGTACAAGGCTTACCAGCAACAAGTGGTAAAAAATGCAAAAGCCATGGCAAAAACGTTCATTGAGCGCGGTATCAATATAGTATCGGGCGGCACGGAAAACCACCTGATGCTGGTTGACCTGATCGGTAAATCCTATTCAGGTAAAGATGCCGACGAAGCCTTGGGTAAAGCGCATATCACCGTGAACAAAAACGCAGTACCTAATGACCCACGCTCACCTTTTGTGACCTCTGGTATTCGTGTTGGTACTCCGGCGGTGACTACCCGCGGTTTCAAAGAGGCTGAATGTGTGCAATTGACCAACTGGATTTGCGATATTTTCGCCGCGCTGGAAGCGGGTAATGCCGATGAGGTGATCGCTAGCGTAAAAACCAAAGTGGCTGCGCTTTGCAAAGACTTCCCGGTTTATGCTGACTAAATTGATATTTTAATTTTGTGATCTAAAGAAGCAGCCCAAGTGGCTGCTTTTTTTATGGCGTTACGTCACCGTTATGTTTGTGTGGCTACCTTGTGTCAATTTTACGGCTCATACGGCAGCGATTTTTACCATGAAAGCTTTGTGATCCGACCGTCATTAGAACTTAATTTATCGAATATAAACCATCTTAGATTTTCTTCTGCAATAACCAATAAAAAGTAGTGATACTTAATTTGATGATCTATTTTTGCATAAGGATTTCTCGTTGTGCTCATGGTTATTTTGGGATTTGATGGCTCGTGTCAGAAACCCTCAGTTTTTATTACTATCTGTTCTGAGTCCCGCTTATGAACTTGCAAAAACTTACGCATTCTCAAAAAAAGGTAGGCGCTGTGGTGTTTGCGCTGGCGGCA
Source organism: Cellvibrio sp. (assembly GCA_035389145.1). Lineage (GTDB taxonomy): Bacteria > Pseudomonadota > Gammaproteobacteria > Pseudomonadales > Cellvibrionaceae > Cellvibrio. Next base: position 22,781 of record DAOORH010000001.1, on the reverse strand, counting down.
GGAGTGAGTGTTTTATTTGCCGTGCAGCTTATGAATGTGCCGCCATTAGTGGTAACTGACAGCGGAGTTATACCTGTTGCGCGCGCAGAGCTGCCTCCTTCTGAATCGATCGATTCCGGGGGTGTATCTCAGCAGAATTCCAAAACTGTGCCCATAAACGCTGTTCCGTTTAACCGTGCTTTTAATCATTCTAGTGAGGCCCCAGCTCGGTTGTCTTGGCAAATGGCTGATACGAAAGCGGGAACGCCACTAATTCCGTTAAGCGAAAAAATTTCTGATTTCACCATCGTAAAATTGCCAGAAGAAATTGCGTCTGTCCCTGGGCTAGGTGAGCAGATTTCAATGCCTTTGCTGCAGGGGAAAAGCTATGTTGCTGCGGTTGAGTCTGTTAGCAATTTATCTAACGGTGATTATTCTTGGAGTGGCCACATAGAGGGTTACGGTACAGATTACCCCGTGGTAATGACTTATGGCGAGCACTCTGTATTTGCCACGATCACGACGCCCGAGGGCAGCTATACCATGGAGTCTGTGAATGGTTTGGGTTGGCTCTATAAAAACCCTGCAGAGATTGAGTTGTCTCATCCCGGCGCTAACGATTTTTTAGAAATAGACGCGCAACCCTAATTTAATTTTTTAATAAGAGAATATTTTATGAAAACATAAAAGATGTGTTCTGGCTTTAATGGATGCGCGCAAAATTTTGTTAATCACGGAGGGTTTTAAGTAAAGTCAATCGAGAGAGCTCTCTATGAATATTTTTCTAAAGCAACTGCTATCTGCTGTAATAGCGTTGATCTGTTTAAGTTTTTCTCCCACGCTTTTAGCCGCAAATGCTGTAGTCGATGTACTAGTGGTTTATACCAAAGGTACAGCGGATGCTTATGCTGGCAACCCGAACACGCGTATCAATCAACTCTTCCAAGTTACCAATCAAATATATAAAGACAGCGGCGTTAATCTTGAAGTGCGGGTTGCAAAAACGATGATGGTGAATTACACCGACGATAACTCTGCTGAAACCGCATTAAATGATATTACTTTGGCAAAAGATCCTGCTTTTTCAGGCGTTGCTGCTGCGCGCGATCAAGCCATGGCAGATATGGTAATTTTGTATCGTCCGTACAAAGCAGTGCAGGCAAGCTGTGGTTTGGCCTGGATTGGCGGGCAGGGAACAAATGGTGATTTTTCCAATTCTTTATATAAAAAATATATGTTCGCTCACATTGCCATAAATGCTTGCGGTGATTTTGTAACGGCGCATGAGCTAGGGCACAACATGGGCTTAAAGCATTCGCGTAAACAAGATGGTAGTGGTGGTACTTTTCCTTATGCGTTGGGGCACGGAGTTGTTAATCAATTTACCACCATCATGGCTTATCAATCTGAATTTAATGTAGATTACTGGAGCGGCAAACTTTACAAATTTTCAAACCCAGATTTGGTGTGTAAAAATTTACCATGCGGTGTTAGCCGTACCGATGCTGTTAATGGTGCGGATGCGCGTTACGCGTTAAATATTGCTGGCCCACAAATTGCGAAGTTTTATGCGGCACCGGTATCTAGCAGTGCGTCATCTACAGCCAAATCCAGCTCAATCTCGAGCGCGAAAACATCATCATCCCTCAGTTCAAAAGCAGCGTCGTCAGTAGCGAGTTCAAAAGTAGCTTCAGTGGCAAGTTCAAAAAAATCGTCTTCGGCAATAAGCTCTAAGGCTTCCTCTGTTCCAGCGGTGGGTGTTGTTTCATCGAGTAGTAAATCCAGTCTCGCCAGCAGCAGTGCAAAAAGCAGTTTAAGCTCAGTTGCCAGTTCTTCTAAGGCCGCCGCTGTTGTGTTTAAACAGGTGTTGAATGTTGCGCAATATGGCGGTGCAAATTGGGCGAATGAGATTCGTCGCGATAAAGCCTTAACGCTCGCTCAAGCCAAAGCGATTGCAGCGGCTAATCCAAAAATTACTTATTTCTTTATCGCTAAAGCTGGGCAAATGTCCTTGGGTGCCAAAGGAGTATTTCGCGCCGGAGATGCTGTGTTTTTCTCGGGTAAGCCTTGGTATGGATCGGCCATGGGTTTAGCAGATGCTTATGAAAAGTAAAGTTTGTGCGTTAGTGCGTTTCAAGTGTGTGTTAGTAAGGTAGTAAATCAACGTTAGTGTGTGACTCCTTTATACCCAGCTTCGGCTGGGTTTTTTGCTATTTGCGCAACGAGTTGAATGCGTAAAAATGGTTTACCGGTATGCTAAGATGCGCGCCTTACTGAAGAAGCTTAGGGTTGCAGACAATGCATTGTCCTTTTTGTAGTGCCGAAGATACCAAAGTGATCGATTCCCGCCTTGTGGCTGAGGGCGACCAAGTGCGCCGCCGTCGCGAGTGTTTATCCTGCCATGAACGCTTTACTACTTTTGAAGTGGCCGAATTGGTGATGCCGCGTATCATCAAACAAAACGGCACCCGCGAACCCTTCGACGAAAACAAACTGCGCGCCGGTTTATTGCGCGCACTGGAGAAGCGTCCGGTCAGCATTGAATCTATCGAATCCTCCATCAATCATATTAAGCATTTCTTGCAGGCTACCGGTGAACGCGAAGTGAAATCCATTGCGGTGGGTGAAAAGGTTATGGAGCAACTGCAAAAGTTGGATGAAGTTGCCTATGTGCGCTTCGCGTCGGTGTATCGTCGCTTTAAAGATTTGAACGAATTCCGTCAGGAAATCGACCGCCTCGAACAGCAGCCAGACAATTCCTAACCGCTACTTCTAATAGATTCCCTTAAGCATGCCGATTACCTCAGCTGATTATCCTTTTATGGCGCAAGCGCTCCGGTTAGCAGAGCGTGGCCTCTACACGACTATGCCGAACCCACGGGTAGGCTGCGTGTTGGTTAAAAATGGCGAAGTGGTCGGTGAAGGCTGGCATATTCGTGCAGGCGAAGGTCATGCGGAAGTGAATGCTTTGGCTGCTGCTGGTGAAAATGCGCGCGGTGCTACTGCTTATGTCACGCTCGAGCCCTGCAGCCATACCGGTAAAACGGGTCCATGCAGTCATGCTCTAGTCGATGCCGGTGTGGTGCGTGTTGTCTTTGCGATGGAAGACCCGAATCCACTGGTAGCTGGTCGTGGTTTGGATTACTTGCGTGAAGCCGGCGTTCAAGTCGATGGCCCTTTATTAGAAGACGATGCCCGCGCCCTTAACCCCGGCTTTATCAAGCGCATGGAACGCAAGCTGCCCTTTGTGCGCTGTAAAATGGGCATGAGTTTAGATGGCCGCACCGCTATGGCGAGTGGCGAAAGCCAATGGGTCACCGGCAAAAAAGCCCGTGGAGATGTACAGCGTTTGCGCGCTCGCTCCTGTGCCATTATTAGCGGTATAGATTCGGTGTTGATGGATAACTCATCGCTTACCGTTCGTATTGAAGAATTAGACTTGCTCAATTCACAAGACGCCGCTGCTAAACAACCTTTACGTGTAGTGCTGGATTCAAAGCTGCGCCTTGGTCGCAAAGCTAAAATTTTAACGCAGGAAACGCCCATTCTGTTGGTTCATAATGGCAGCGCTGAAAATGCAGACAAGCTCGCTGATTGGCCCGCGCATGTTGAATTGCTTGCATTGCCTGCGGCAGATGGTCGCATCAATCTAAACGCACTCTTGAGTGAATTGGCAAAGCGCCAATGCAATGAGGTCTTAGTAGAAGCGGGCGCTACCTTAGCGGCAAGTTTTTTACGGCGTGGCCTGCTCGATGAAGTTATTATTTACATGGCGCCCAAACTGCTCGGCAGCAGTGCGCGCCCCTTGTTTGATCTCCCCTTAAACACCATGTCCTCTGCCTTGCCGCTTAAAATTAGCGATATGCGCGCAGTGGGCACAGATTGGCGAATTACCGCCACGCCAGATACGGAATATTAATGAACGATTCTCAAGAGCCTAATGATTTTCAACCTAAACCCAGCGCGCCTATGGATAGCACTGCGAGGGACAACACTGCTGCCTATCACAAACGTTTTTTAGCCTTTGCGATTGATGTGTTTTTGTTGCTGTTCGGCATGATGTTTATGATGCGTTACCTTGGCCTTGAGCCTGCTAATACAGCGGATATGCAAGCGGCTTACCTAGAGCTTTCTGCCAAAATAAATGCGCTGACTGATGGTAATAAAATGCTCTTGGTCTTTGCGCCGCAGCTTATATTTTTTGTTTTACATGGCGCATCGCTGTATCAGCGAGGGCAAACCATCGGTAAGCGTATTATGGGTATCGCCATTGTCACGCTCGGCAATCAAAAGCCTGCATTCTTACCTTTAATCGCCCAGCGCTATATGTCGCAATGGCTAATGGGCATGGTGCCTGTCGTCGGCCCACTGTTGCGTTTAGTGGATATAGTGTTGATTTTTCGCACAGACAAACGCTGCCTGCATGATCTCATTGCTAAAACCAAGGTAATTGATTTGAAAATACCGGTAGCGGCATCGCCTGATAGTTTTGTCGCCTGATTTTGAAAGAGCCGCAAATCCAATTAAGTTTTTTGATCAAAGCGCACTAAAAACTGTCTCGAACTTTAGTGTCTCTACTTATACACTCTGCGCCACACTGATTTGCTCGAACGGCTACTTATGGGAACGTCTTAACTATGTTTACCGGAATCATCGAGGCCATTGGCGAAGTCGTAAGCCTGCAGCCTAAAAATGGCGACCTGCGTTTGCGCATTAAGACCAACGGGTTGGATTTGGCGGATGTACAATTGGGCGATTCCATCGCCACTAATGGCGTGTGCTTAACCGTGGTAGATTTGCCTGGCGATGGCTATTGGGCAGACGTATCCCGCGAAACCCTCGATAACACCAGCTTGCCCGCATGGAAAATCGGTCAGCGTGTGAACTTGGAAAAAGCACTCACCCCGCAAACCCGTTTAGGCGGCCATATCGTCAGCGGCCACGTGGATGGTGTTGGTGAAGTTGTCAGCCGCTTTCCAGACGCCCGTTCCGAACGTTTCCGTATTCGCGCACCTAAAGGCATTGCTAAATACATCGCCCACAAAGGCTCCATCACCGTGGATGGTACTAGCCTCACGGTGAATAAAGTCGATGGCGCAGAATTCGAATTAAACATAGTCCCCCACACCTTAAAGTGGACGATTATGGACAGCTACCAAGTTGGTACTAAAGTAAATCTAGAGGTAGATGTGCTCGCGCGTTATTTGGAGCGTCTCATGCTCGGTGATAAAGCCGCCGAAAGCGAAGGGCAGAGTGGTGTTACCTTGGAGTTTTTGACTCAGAATGGCTTTAATAAATGACGCGACGCCACAGAGCTAAATCGCGTCTATCATGATTGGATCTCAATACAAGAAAGGATGATTTATGAAGTTGAAATACTTATTAGCAGTGCTGGTTTTTGCGCAATGCGCAGGTGCTGATCAAAGCGGATCACAGTCTAGTGAAAGTATTGTTAATAGTGATGAAAGTATTTTGCGCACTAATGCTGCGTTGAAAAGCTACAAAGAAGAATATCTTCTCCAACAGCAAAATAAAGCTTTTGCACAATCGCCAGATGGTCATTGGAATTGGCGTTCGGATCGCGTAACTGTCGAAATGGCAAAAGAGGATGCGCTTGCGGGTTGTAACAGGCATACCAAGAAAGATGGTCAAGCTTGTGTCATCGTTAATGTGAACGGTGAGTGGGTCAAGCCAAAGCAGTAACCAAAGTGTTTAATGAGAAATTATATGCAACTCAACACCCCGCTTAATACTATAGAAGAACTGATTGAAGATATGCGCCACGGCAAAATGGTTATCCTGATGGATGACGAAGACCGTGAAAATGAAGGCGATTTGATTATGGTCGCGGAGCAGGTGCGCCCAGAAGATATCAACTTTATGGCGACCTACGCGCGCGGTTTGATTTGCCTGACGCTCACCCAAGAGCGCTGCAAACAACTCGATTTGCCGCTGATGGTGACGGATAACAAATCCCAGCACACCACGAATTTCACCGTATCCATTGAAGCCGCCGAAGGCGTAAGCACAGGTATATCTGCAGCAGATCGCGCCTTGACCGTTCGCGCTGCCGTTCGTGCTAACGCCAAGCCAGCCGACGTTGTTCAACCTGGTCATATCTTCCCGTTAATGAGTCAGCCCGGCGGTGTAATGAGCCGTGCAGGTCATACAGAAGCGGGTTGTGACCTTGCACGTTTGGCCGGTTTTGAGCCAGCAGCGGTGATTGTTGAAGTTATGAATGCCGATGGCAGCATGGCGCGCAGACCAGATCTTGAGCAATTTGCTGAGCAACATGGCCTAAAAATCGGTACCATTGCCGACCTGATTCACTACCGCGCAACCAAAGAGAAAACCGTTGCCTGTATTAACAGCCGCAAAGTAGAAACGCTCTATGGTGAATTTGATTTGTGCACCTACCGCGATTTGGCGCGTGGCGATTTGCATTTTGTGATGGTGAAAGGTGAAATTTCCGCTGAGCCAACACTGGTTCGCGTACACGTGATGGATTTAGCGCGGGATATTCTGAGCTTACAGCGCCCGTCGATTGCCGGCGGAAAAGCATGGTCGTATCAAGACGCGCTCAAGCGCGTAAGCGAAGAAGGAAAAGGTGTTGTCTTGCTAATTTGCCACGACGAATCCACCAGCGAAGTTGAAGAAAGCATTGATTGGTTGTTGAGCGGTAAACAACAACGCCGCAGCCCAGAAGTTTTGTACAAACAAGTCGGCACCGGCTCACAAATCTTGCGTGATTTGGGGGTGCGTAAAATGCGCGTTATGTCTGCCCCTATGCGCTACTCGGCTTTGTCGGGCTTTGATTTAGAAGTGGTTGAATACGTTTGCCCTGATGCTTAACCGTCTGGAAAATTTTTTAATTTTTAAAGAGAAAACACTATGAGCAACATTAAAGTTATCGAAGGCGATTTCGCGGCATCAAAAGGCAAATATGCGTTGATCGTGAGCCGTTGGAATAGTTTTGTGGTTGAAAGCCTAAAAGAAGGCGCTTTGGATACTTTGCGTCGTCACGGTATTAAAGACGAAAACATCACCATTTATTACGCGCCGGGTGCATTTGAATTCCCAATTACCGCACAAAAAATTGCTGCCAAAAAAGAGTTCGATGCAATTATCGCCTTGGGCGCTGTAATTCGCGGTGGAACCCCGCACTTTGATTATGTTGCGGGCGAATGCGTAAAAGGTTTGGCGCAAGTTTCGTTGAACGCCGGTATCCCAATTACTTTTGGTGTCTTGACCGTGGATTCTATCGAGCAAGCGATAGAGCGCTCTGGTACTAAAGCGGGTAACAAAGGCGTTGAGGCTGCATCCACAGCGTTAGAAATGGTTTCTCTTATTAGTAATATCTAGTCTTATTTTTCGTCATCCCCGAAGGGGATCCAGTGACTTTTTATTTCTTTTAAGACGCTGGATGCCCAGGGGCATGACGAAAACGGTTTGTGCAAAGTTCTCCAATTATTTTTTGAGCCTGAATCTATCAGTCTCAGCTCTTTATCAGTTTTCGTTTTTATCAGGTAAATGCAATGACTTCTCCAAATAGTTCTGGCCAAAAAGGCTCAGCTCCAAAAGGTCAGACGGCAGCCACTCGCCGTATGGCTCGCCACTACACCATGCAAGCACTTTATCAATGGAAAATGGCTGGTTCTAGCATTAATGCCATTGAAGCGGAGTTTCGTGTTGACAACGACATGACCAATGTGGACGTTGAATACTTCCATGAAATACTGCACGGCGTACCTGAGCATCTATCTGATATCGAAGCTGCTTTTGAACCCTTCTTGGTTGAACGCTCGCTGCTTGAATTAGATCCAGTGACTCAAGCTTTATTGCGTATGGCAACCTACGAATTAAAATTCCGTATCGATGTGCCTTATAAAGTTGTTATTAACGAAGCTGTTTCGCTCGCGAAAAAATTCGGTGCGGAAGACAGCCACAAATTTATTAACGGTGTACTGGATAAAACATCCGCCGTTGTGCGTGCGCCTGAAGTAAAAGCCAACAGAGGCAGCTGATCGCTAGCTGCTAATCAATCCTTATGCGCGAATTCCAACTTATCCAACAATTTTTTCAGCGCGAGCAAGCAGACCTTTTGCTAGAAGAAAAGGCGCAAGCGAGTGTGGTCTTGGGTATCGGCGATGATTGTGCGCTCTTACAAATTCCTGCAAATAAGCAACTAGCGGTTTCTGTTGATACGCTAGTTGCGGATGTTCACTTTCCTGCCGATGCCAAGCCTGAAGATATTGCCGAACGCGCGCTGCGCACCAATCTCAGTGATTTGGCGGCAATGGGAGCAGAGCCATTGTGGTTTACGCTTGCATTAACGCTGCCTAAAAATTCTGAATATGTGAGCGAAGAATGGCTGCGCAGTTTTAGTCGCGGTTTATTTCGCACCGCTAATCACTACGAAATTGTGTTGGTGGGTGGTGATACAACCTCTGGCCCTTTAAGTATTACCATTCAAATTATGGGTGCCGTTGAATCCCATCAAGCTTTGCGGCGCGATGGCGCCAGCATTGGCGATTTTGTCTGCGTTACCAATTATCTGGGAGATGGCGCTGCGGCTTTAGCGGTGATTCAAAATCGTTTAGAACTTAATGATGAACATCAAACCTATTTGCGCGAGCGTTTTTATCGCCCTATACCGCGCTTGCTGGAATCTAATTTATTGCGCGGTATTGCTGGCGCAGCGCTCGATATTTCCGATGGTTTAGTGGCCGATTTAAATCATATTTGCGAAGCCAGCGATTTAGGTGCGGTTATCGATGTGGAAAACTTACCGCTATCGCCTGCGTTAATCGCCGTAAGTGATTTACAGCAAGCGCGTAGGTGGGCGCTTAGCGGTGGCGACGATTACGAGTTATGTTTTACTGTATCGCCCGAAAAAATGCCTGAGCTTGCCATGTTAATTGCCGAAGGAAAAATTCACGCCAGTGTAGTGGGTGAAATTGTTGCTGGCAGCGGTGTGCATTGTGAATTAGAAGGCGAGCTATTTGAATTGGCTGTGCAGGGTTACCAGCATTTTTAATGGTTACGTTTTTATTTGATATTGTTTTTAAGCGTTTAGGCACATGTTATGACGACTTCTAAAAATATGAATACGCCCAGCTTTAAACAGCTCCTGACCAATCTCGATCATTTTTTTGCATTTGGTTTCGGCAGTGGTTTAGCGCCTAAAGCGCCGGGGACTTTTGGCACCTTGGCTGCTGTACCTATTTATTGGTTGATTCAAGATTTGTCTTGGCCGATTTATGCCACATGGTTAATCGTAACTTTTGCGTTGGGTGTTTACTGGTGCGATCGTTCCTCCAAACAATTGGGTGTGCATGATCATGGCGGAATTGTGTGGGATGAATTTGTCGGCTACTGGATTACCATGTTTCTAGCGCCAGCAGGGTGGCTTTGGATGCTGCTCGGTTTTGTGCTGTTTCGTTTCTTCGACATTATTAAACCTTGGCCTATTGGTTGGTTAGACCGCAAAGTCGGCGGCGGCTTTGGCATTATGATTGATGATGTATTGGCCGGAATATACGCGTTTATTGTATTGCAGGCTTGCGTCTATTTTTATCCCTATTGAGGTCATTCAGTGACAATTCGCTTTATAGAATCCTGCAAACTGCCAACACCCTTTGGTATGTTTGTGATGCACGGTTTTGAAGATGACAAAACCGAAAAAGAGCATGTGGTGCTCACCATGGGTGATATTCATGGTGATGAGCCGTTGCTCGCGCGTATCCACTCAGAATGCTTAACGGGCGATGCGCTGTTTAGTTTGCGCTGTGATTGCGGGCCGCAATTGCAAGCCGCTATGCATAAAGTAGGTGTAGTGGGGCGCGGTGTTATTTTTTACTTGCGGCAAGAAGGTCGGGGCATAGGTTTGGTCAATAAAATTCGCGCTTACTCTTTACAAGATTGCGGTGCGGATACGGTTGAGGCAAACGAGCAATTAGGTTTCGGGGCAGATATGCGCGACTACAGCATTCTGAAACCTATGCTGGAGCATTTAAATATCAAAGCACTGAAATTGCTTACCAATAATCCGCGCAAAGTAAAAGCACTGCAGGATATGGGGATTAATGTAGTGGAGCGCATGCCGCATCAAACTGGCCGCAATCCACACAATGCAAAATATTTGGAAACAAAAGCGGGCAAGCTCGGGCATTTGTTCAATGCTGCGGATGAAGAATAATTTTTAAAGAGAATTTTATGACAACACGTATTGCAATTGCCGGCGCTGCTGGCCGCATGGGTAAGGCATTAATTGATGCAACCACTAGAAATGCTGAATCCAGTTTGACGGGCGCTATCGTTCGCTCAACGTCTACTTTGGTAGGTGTCGATGCCGGTGAGTTTGGCGGCGTTGGTAAATTGGATGTCAAAATTGTTGGCGATATCGCGCAAGCAATTGATGACTTTGATGTGTTAATTGATTTCAGTTCCCCCACTGCGACTTTAGAAAACGTAAGAATTTGTACTGCGCATAAAAAACCTATCGTTGTGGGTACTACGGGTTTTAGCGATGCAGAAAAAGCGGAATTGCTTTCTTATCAAACCCAAATTCCGTTACTGCTTTCTGCCAATTTTTCTACCGGCGTAAATTTGTGTTTTAAATTGCTTGATATAGCCGCGCGAGTTTTGGGCGATGAATACGATGTGGAAGTTTATGAAGCTCACCATCGCCACAAAGTAGATTCGCCTTCGGGCACTGCAGTGCGTATGGGCGAAGTTTTGGCGAATGCATTGGATCGCGATTTAAAACAAGTTGCTGTTTATGGTCGCGAAGGCCAAATCGGCGCACGCCCACGCGAGACCATTGGTTTCGCAACTGTACGTGGCGGCGATGTAGTGGGCGATCACACGGTAATGTTTATGGCCGATGGCGAGCGCGTCGAAATTACGCACAAAGCCTCCAGCCGTTTAGCCTTCGCCAATGGCGCAGTGCGCGCAGCCATATGGCTACAACAACAAAAGACTGGCTTGTTTGATATGCAAGACGTTTTAGGTTTGCGTTGATCAATATTCACGAATAGGAATTTTTATGGCCGGTTCCAGCTTATTACTACTTCTTGATGATATCGCTGCCGTTTTAGATGACGTCGCGGTTATGACCAAAGTCGCCGCTAAAAAAACGGCGGGTGTGTTAGGCGATGATTTAGCGCTTAACGCACAGCAAGTATCCGGCGTGCAGGCAAGTCGCGAATTGCCCGTGGTTTGGGCGGTCGCCAAGGGTTCTTTTGTTAACAAAGCGATTTTAGTTCCGGCAGCTTTGTTGATTAGCGCATTTGTCCCTTGGCTGATTACACCTTTGCTGATGATTGGCGGAGCTTATTTGTGTTACGAGGGTGTTGAAAAGCTTGCACACAAATTTTTGCACAGTGAGGCAGAAGAGCAACAGCATCAAAAAGAATTGGCAGAAGCCGTCGCTAATCCTGCCATCGATATGGTTGCCTTTGAGCAAGAAAAAATCAAAGGCGCAATTCGTACTGACTTTGTTTTATCTGCTGAAATTATTGTTATCACCTTGGGTGCGATTGCCACTGCAAGTTTTACAACTCAGGTGGCCACGGTTATCACTGTCGCAATTCTGATGACAGTTGGCGTCTATGGTTTTGTGGCTCTTATCGTGAAGTTGGATGATATGGGTTTGCACCTGCTGCGCGCGCATGGGCAGGGAGCCTGGGTCTCTATCCAACACAGTCTGGGCAAGGGGCTGCTGTTAACCGCCCCCAAGTTGATGAAGTTTTTGTCGGTAGTGGGTACAGCTGCCATGTTTTTGGTGGGTGGCGGCATTCTCGCCCATGGCATTTCCTTTATGCATAACCTTGAACACAGCTTGCAACACCATTACGGCAGCCTTGTCGCGGGTGTTGGCGGTTCATTGGCCAATATGATTTTGGGGATTATTGTCGGGGCAATCGTGTTGTTGGTGGTCTCTGGAATAAGTAAGGTATTTGCTAAAAAATAAGCGCCTTCCGGGCATCAGATCCCTTTGCGCTAGCTTTTTTACCTTGCGTCGCGCGCTAATTAATAGTGTTAAACGGGAATTTCCAATGGACACTTTAGCCCTAACCCCGTACAATTCGCGGTTAATTGCGCTCGGCACTGCCGCGCTTGGTTGAGGTAAATATTGGCTCCTACTGAATAGATATTGTAGTTCGTAGTGATAGCCCACGAACAAATTGTACAGAAGCGAGATGGAATTCAGTTTCATCTCGCTTTTTTACAACCTGCAACCAAGCAAACTCACTTTAGCCCTGTAACTCAACTCGATTTTCGCGCCTTTGCCTGTGCGACTGTCTTTTTGAGCCTGAAGAAAGTGAACTTTGTTGAATTGCGCACCAGCTTTAGCTTTAAAACCACTGCCAAACCCAGGAGGTTTACTTGAATACTCGGGACTCTCAACCCGCTCTCACGAAGAGACCAGCACTACTCGTACTTGCAGACGGTAGCGTTTTTCGCGGCACTTCTATTGGTGCAGAAGGCTTATCTGTAGGTGAGGTGGTGTTTAATACCGCCATGACCGGCTATCAGGAAATCCTCACAGATCCTTCCTATGCACAACAGATCGTCACCCTTACTTATCCCCATATCGGCAACACCGGCACTACCAGTGAAGATGCAGAATGCGACCGCATTTGGGCATCCGGCCTAGTGATTCGCGATTTGCCTTTAATTGCCAGCAACTTCCGCAATGAGCAAGACCTTTCCAGCTACTTGAAAGAGCGCAATGTAGTCGGTATCGCTGATATAGATACTCGCCGCTTAACTCGTATTCTGCGTGACAAAGGCGCTCAAAACGGTGCCATCGTCGCCGGTGAAATAGACGAAGCCAAAGCTCTCGCAGCAGCCAAAGCCTTCGGTGGTCTGAAAGGTTTGGATCTCGCCAAAGAAGTTACCACTGCCGAATCTTACGCATGGAACGAAAGCAGCTGGCAATTGGGCGAAGGTCATAAAGTATTGACCGGCGCCAAAAAATTCAAAGTTGTTGCCTACGATTACGGCGTTAAACGCAACATTTTGCGCATGCTTGCCGACCGCGATTGCGATCTGATTGTAGTGCCTGCGAAAACCACCGCCGCTGAAGTCTTGGCGATGAATCCCGATGGTATTTTCCTATCGAACGGCCCTGGCGATCCAGAGCCATGCACCTACGCTATCGAAGCCATCAAGTCTTTCCTTGAAACCGATATTCCGGTTTTTGGTATTTGCTTGGGCCACCAGCTTTTGGCCTTGGCCTCAGGTGCTAAAACCTTAAAGATGAAGTTCGGTCACCACGGCGGCAACCATCCCGTACAAGATTTGAACACCAAGCGTGTGATGATCACCGCGCAAAACCACGGTTTCGCGGTAGAAGAGTCGAGCTTGCCAGCAAACTTGGTAGCAACTCACAAGTCACTGTTTGATGGTTCTTTGCAAGGTATTCACCGCACCGACAAGCCCGCTTTCAGCTTCCAAGGTCACCCTGAAGCGAGCCCCGGTCCACACGATGCCGATACCTTGTTTGATCACTTTATTGAATTGATGCAGGCTCGTAAGAGCTAAACCTCTCCCAGCAAAGCCTTTTTCAAAGATGTGGAGCATTGACTCCCTCCCTTTGAAAAAGGGAGGGCTGGGGAGGGATTTTAAATCTCCCCTAACCCCTCTTTTTCAAAGAGGGGGACTTAGATCTTCCCTATTGGGAAGGTTGTGAGTAGGCGAAAAACCGGAGCAGACATGCCAAAACGTACAGACATAAACAGTATCTTGATTCTCGGTGCAGGCCCCATCGTTATTGGCCAAGCTTGTGAGTTCGATTACTCAGGCGCTCAAGCCTGTAAAGCCCTGCGCGAAGAGGGTTACCGCGTTATTCTGGTGAACTCAAACCCCGCTACCATCATGACCGATCCGGCCATGGCGGATGCCACTTATATCGAGCCCATCGAGTGGCAAACAGTAGAAAAAATCATTGAAAAAGAACGCCCCGATGTAATTCTTCCCACCATGGGTGGCCAAACTGCACTCAACTGCGCCTTGGCGCTGGCTAAACACGGCGTACTCGAAAAATACAATGTCGAGCTGATTGGCGCCAAAGAAGAAGCCATCAACATGGCGGAAGACCGCAATTTGTTTGACCAAGCCATGAAGCGTATTGGCCTTTCATGCGCGCGCGCGAAAATTGTTCACACCTTTGAAGAAGCGAAAGAAGCCCCGAAAGAATTTGGCTTCCCTTGCATTATTCGCCCATCTTTCACCATGGGTGGTTCAGGTGGCGGTATCGCTTACAACTGGGATGAATTTGAAGAAATCTGTACGCGCGGGTTTGATTTGTCGCCAACTAACGAATTGCTCATCGACGAATCGCTGCTCGGCTGGAAAGAGTACGAGATGGAAGTTGTGCGCGACAAGAACGACAACTGCATCATCGTCTGTTCTATCGAAAACTTCGACCCGATGGGTGTGCACACCGGTGACTCTATTACTGTCGCGCCAGCGCAAACGCTGACCGACAAAGAATACCAAATCATGCGTAACGCCTCGATTGCGGTATTGCGTGAAATCGGCGTGGAAACTGGCGGTTCTAACGTGCAATTTGCCGTGAACCCAGTTGATGGTCGTATGGTTGTGATCGAGATGAACCCACGTGTATCGCGTTCATCTGCACTCGCGTCTAAAGCAACTGGCTTCCCGATTGCAAAAATCGCAGCAAAACTCGCTGTGGGTTACACCCTCGACGAATTGAAAAACGATATTACTGGCGGTGCAACTCCAGCATCGTTTGAACCGTCTATCGATTATGTTGTTACCAAAGTTCCGCGCTTCACTTTTGAAAAATTCGGCGAAGCAGATGCACGTTTGACTACGCAAATGAAATCCGTTGGCGAAGTTATGGCGATTGGCCGTACTTTCCAAGAATCACTGCAAAAAGCCTTGCGCGGTTTGGAAGTAGGTTCGGCTGGCTTTGAATCTAAAGTGGACGTGACCACAGAAGAAGGTCTGGCTAAAATTCGCAGAGAGTTGGCGACTCCCGGTGCCGAGCGTATCTGGTACGTGGGCGATGCTTTCCGCGCTGGTTTGACCGTGGAAGATGCGTTTAATCTTTCTAAAATTGATCCATGGTTCCTCGTGCAAATCGAAGAATTAATTAACATGGAGCAAGCGCTGCGCGGTAAATCTCTCGCCAATTTAGATGCGGATGCGATCTTCGCTTACAAGCGTAAAGGTTTTTCCGATAAGCGTTTGGCGCTCTTGCTCGGTGTGACCGAGAAAGATGTGCGTCACTATCGCCAAGGTTTGAATATTCGCCCAGTCTACAAACGCGTTGATACCTGCGCGGCAGAATTCTCAACCTCTACTGCTTACATGTATTCAACGTACGAAGAAGAGTGTGAAGCTAACCCGAGCGACAAGAAAAAAATTCTTGTTATCGGCGGTGGCCCAAACCGTATTGGCCAAGGCATCGAGTTTGATTACTGCTGTGTACACGCCGCTTTGGCGATGCGCGAAGACGGTTACGAAACCATCATGGTTAACTGTAACCCCGAAACCGTTTCTACCGATTACGACACGTCAGATCGCTTGTTCTTCGAACCAGTAACCTTGGAAGACGTGCTCGAAATCGTTCAAAAAGAAAAACCTGTTGGCGTAATTGTTCAGTTCGGCGGTCAAACTCCGCTGAAATTATCGCGCGCTTTAGAAGCGGAAGGTGTACCGATTATTGGTACTAGTCCAGATGCTATCGACAAAGCCGAAGACCGCGAACGCTTCCAACAAATGATTGAAAAGCTCGGTCTGTTGCAACCGCCAAACGCGATTGTGCGCTCGTTGGAAGAAGCCTTGCTGGCGGCTGATCGTGTAGGCTACCCATTGGTAGTTCGCCCATCCTATGTATTGGGTGGCCGTGCGATGGAAATCGTCTACAAAGAAGATGAGTTGCGCACTTATATGCGCACTGCGGTACAAGTATCTGAAGATGCTCCGGTACTGCTCGATCACTTCTTGAATGCAGCAATTGAAGTGGATATTGATGCTGTGTCGGATGGTAAGCAAGTTGTTATCGGCGGCATCATGCAGCACATTGAACAATGTGGCGTTCACTCCGGTGACTCAGCCTGCTCATTGCCACCTTATTCGTTGCCTGCCGATGTGCAAGACGCTATGCGCGAGCAAGTTAAGATCATGGCGCTTGAGTTGGGCGTTATCGGCTTGATGAACACCCAGTTGGCTTATCAAGACGGCAAAATCTATGTGATCGAAGTGAACCCACGTGCATCGCGCACTGTTCCTTTCGTATCCAAATGTATTGGTGTGTCTTTGGCGAAAATCGCTGCTCGCTGCCAAGCTGGTATGTCATTGGCTGATCAAGGTTTCACTAAAGAAATTATCCCAACTTACTTCAGTGTGAAAGAAGCGGTATTCCCCTTCAATAAATTCCCTGCAGTAGATCCAATCCTTGGCCCAGAGATGAAATCAACCGGCGAAGTCATGGGCGTGGGTGATACTTTCGGTGAGGCCTATGGCAAATCGCAGTTGGGCGCTAACAACCGTATTCCAACATCAGGCACGGCATTTTTAAGTGTTCGTGATATGGATAAAGCAGGTATCGTTGGCGTAGGTAAAGATTTAGCCGAGCTTGGCTTTAAATTGGTTGCCACCCGTGGTACTGCTGACATTTTACAAAAGGCGGGCTTGAATGTTCAGGTCATCAATAAAGTGCAAGAAGGTCGCCCACATATTGTGGATATGATCAAAAATGACGAAATTGATTTGATTCTGAATACTGTTGAAGGCCGTCAAGCTACCCGCGATTCTTCATCAATTCGTCGCAGTGCAGAAAACCATCGTGTGTACTACAACACAACCTTGGCCGCTGCCGAAGCTGTGTGTATGGCCTTGAAAGAGGGCGAGCATATTGAAGTTCGTCGCTTGCAAGATTTGCACAAAAGACCCCATAAATAAAAATTTTTCAGTAAGGAAATATAATGAGCACTAAGTTTCCAATGACTGCTCTTGGCGCTGAAAAATTAGCGGCTGAGTTAGAAGACCTTAAGAAAGTGCAGCGTCCACGTATTGTGAACGCTATTGCGGAAGCGCGTGCCCACGGCGATTTGAAAGAAAACGCCGAGTATGCGGCGGCGCGCGAACAGCAAAGTTTTTGCGAAGGCCGCATTCAAGAAATTGAAGGCAAGCTTGGCAATGCGCAAATTATTGACGTCACTAAAATCCCGCACTCGGGGAAAGTTATTTTCGGTACCACGGTTACTATGGTAAATCTGGATACTGACGTTACTGTCACTTATCAAATCGTGGGCGACGACGAAGCTGAAATTAAAGCCAACAAGATTTCCGTCAACTCGCCTATAGCCCGTGCGTTGATTGGTAAAGAAGAAGGCGATGTAGTTGTGGTAAAAGCGCCGAGCGGCGAAGTGGAATATGAGATCGATAAGGTCGAACATATTTAAAAGCTGAGCATCTTTCATCACAATCCACAAACAAGAAAGCCGCCAAATTTGGCGGCTTTCTTGTTTCTAATGCTGACTGTTATCTGTGCAAATTAGAAAGCTTTGGATTTGCTTTTTTATTGGCGCGATAAAGAATAACTACTTTGCCAATCTCTTGAATCAGTTCAACATTAGGCAGTGCGATAATTTCAGCGACCAAAGCTTTACGCTCATCGCGATCAGCAAGGCCCAGCTTAACTTTGATCAATTCGTGATCGTCGAGGGCGCGGTTTAGCTCAAGCAATACACCTTCGCTCAAGCCATTGCCGGCGATAGTAACTATAGGGTTGAGCTTGTGGCCAATGGTACGAAATGATTTTTTGCGGTCGGCGCTGATGGGCATAAAACTTACCTGAGAATGGGATATTAAAGAATGAGATTAAAGAGATGGCTGCTATTGTAGCCCACTAAGTATCTCTAGCGTTAATCTGTCTTAAGGAGGTGATTTATTTCATCCTGCCTATTCACTGCTAGAGTTAAAGAACAAGTGTCAAAGAACGAGAGTTAAATGACAAATGTGTAGACTTAACACGCGGGGCTTGTAATTCACTATTCACTCCCCAATTATAGAGCTGTACCTAAGTCCGTATTTTAGATTTTTCACGCTGTTTTATGTTTTTATGAGGACCTCTCCTTGAACGATATCACCAAGAACCTCCTGATTTGGCTTGTTATTTTAGTCGTCGTAATCAGTGTGTTCCAAAGCTTCGGTAAGCCTGCTAGTGATGACACCATCGCTTACTCCGAATTTATTACCGCGGTAAAAGAGAATCGTGTCAAAGACGTTTCTATTTACCCCGATAGCGTTGAAGGGGTTCTAAACGATAATCGTAAATTCAGAACCATTCGCCCCTTGGTGCGTGACGATAAGCTGATTGATGATCTCTACAATCACAATGTGAACTTCGAAGGTCGCGAACTCGATAAGCCCGGCTTCCTCTATCAGCTGCTGCTTTCAATCGCGCCAGTCTTGATTATCTTGGCGGTATTCTGGTTCTTTATGCGCCAAATGCAAGGCGGTGGCGGCGGTAAAGGTGGCCCTATGAGCTTTGGTAAAAGCAAGGCGCGCCTCTTAGGTGAAGACCAAATTAAAACCACCTTTGCCGATGTAGCCGGTGTGGATGAAGCCAAAGAAGAAGTACAAGAACTTGTACAGTTCCTGCGCGACCCCTCTAAATTCCAGCGTTTGGGCGGCATGATTCCGCGCGGCGTATTAATGGTTGGCCCACCCGGTACCGGTAAAACCCTGCTTGCTAAGGCGATTGCCGGTGAAGCCAAGGTGCCATTCTTTTCAATCTCTGGTTCTGACTTCGTAGAAATGTTTGTGGGAGTTGGTGCGAGCCGCGTGCGCGATATGTTCGAGCAAGCAAAAAAACAAGCACCGTGCATTATCTTTATCGATGAGATTGATGCTGTAGGCCGTCACCGTGGCGGTGGTCATGGCGGTGGTCACGATGAGCGCGAGCAAACCCTAAACCAATTATTGGTAGAGATGGACGGCTTTGAAGGCAACGACGGCGTAATTATTATTGCTGCTACCAACCGTGCCGATGTATTGGACAAGGCCTTATTGCGCCCCGGTCGTTTTGACCGTCAGGTGTATGTTGGCTTGCCGGACATACGCGGTCGCGAGCAAATTTTGAAAGTACATATGCGCAAAGTGCCGCTGGATGAGCGCGTTAGCGCCTCTGTTATTGCTCGCGGTACACCCGGATTCTCGGGAGCTGAGTTGGCCAACCTTGTAAACGAAGCTGCTTTGATGGCTGCTCGTGGCAACAAGCGTTTGGTGACTATGGAAGATTTCGAAAAGGCGCGCGACAAAATCATGATGGGCGCTGAGCGCAAATCAATGGTGATGAGCGAGAAAGAAAAAGAAAACACGGCTTACCATGAAGCTGGCCACGCGATTATCGGCTGCTTGGTGCCAGAGCATGATCCTGTGCATAAAGTAACCATTATTCCTCGTGGCGGTGCCTTGGGTGTTACCCAATATCTACCAGAAGAAGATAAATACAGCTGGAGCAAGCGCTCGCTTGAGTCGCGTTTGTGCACCTTGTTTGGTGGCCGTATCGCCGAAGAAATGACGCTGGGTGTGGATGGTGTTACTACCGGTGCATCAAACGATATCGAACGCGCAACTAGCATGGCGCGCAGCATGGTAACCAAGTGGGGCTTGTCCGCAAAATTGGGCCCATTGCACTATGGTGAGGAAGAGGGTGCTTATCCGGGCATGGCAACTCAGCAATATTCTGGAGAAACCTCTCGCCAAATTGATGAAGAAGTTCGTCGGATCATCACGGAATGTTACGAGCGTGCGACCAAAATTCTGGAAGATAACCGCGATATTTTGGAAACCATGAAAAATGCGTTGATGGAGTATGAGACCATCGATTCCGATCAAGTGGCGGATTTAATGGCGCGTCGTAAAGTGCGCCCGCCGCGCGAATGGAACGACGATGATTTCAATAGCCATCTAAAAAGCAAAGATGCTGGCGAAAAGCCAAGTGATCCGATTGGTGGCCCAGCAAATACGCATTAACGTTAAACATTGAGACTGTAGTGATGGAATTCAGCAAAAAGTTTAAATGGTTGGTTCTGTCGTTTTTAATGGCTGGCTGCATTCTTTGTTATATCATTGGGTTCAGAGTGGGTTTCGTTGCGGCCCTTGTGTTAGGCGTAATATTAGAAGCTTGTTTTTGGATTGGGCTGTTTAAGATCAAGCCTTATTGGCCTAAGTGAACAATGTGAATGCTTAACCTAAATAACCCCGAGCTTGCTCGGGGTTATTTTTTTATCCCTATCTTTATTAAATACCACAGAGTTAAGTAGGTTTTATATGTTCCTAGAATGCGGCACCCATAGGCTGGATCTTTCGACGCCAAAGATTATGGGGATTCTCAATATCACTCCCGATTCTTTTTCAGACGGCGGCAGCTACCATCAAGCCGGCCATTTATCACTTGATTTGGTGCTCAAACGCGCTGAACAAATGTTTGCGGAGGGTGCCGATATTTTGGATGTGGGCGGTGAATCCACTCGCCCAGGTGCCGCAATTGTTTCAGAGCAGGAAGAGTTAGATCGAGTTATTCCAGTCGTTGAGGCCCTCGTTGAAAAGCTGGGTGCATTGGTTTCGGTGGATACCAGCACTGCGAGTGTGATTCGCGAATCGGCTCAAAAAGGCGCAGGCATTATTAATGATGTACGCGCGCTGATGCGCGATGGCGCCTTGGCTGCTGCGGCTGAAACAGGCTTGCCGATTTGTTTGATGCATATGCAAGGTCAACCGCAAACCATGCAACAAGCTCCGCAATACCACGATGTGGTTGCAGAAGTGCTGACGTTTTTGCGAGAGAGAATGGCTGCTTGCAACGCGGCAGGCATCACAAATGAGCGCATTTTAATAGATCCGGGGTTTGGCTTTGGCAAGACTCTCGCGCATAATCTCGCCCTCTTGGCGCGCCTGCCAGAACTGACTGTCTTGGATGCTCCCATTTTGGTAGGTTTATCGCGCAAATCACTGTTGGGGCAATTGCTCAATCGCGGTGTCGATGAGCGCTTACCCGGTAGTTTGGCGCTGGCCTTAGCTGCAGCCGAACGTGGAGCAGCCATTATTCGAGTGCATGATGTAGCGGCAACTAAGGATGTTCTGTCTGTCTACAATGCTGTAAAAAATATCGCCGTAAAAATAGCACCGTAAAAAATTCAACCTAATTTATTAACCTAACGGTCAGCGTTAGAGAGTGGAGTAAGGATCAATGTCGCGTAAATATTTTGGTACAGATGGTATTCGTGGTTTGGTGGGTGAAGCGCCAATTACACCAGATTTTATGCTCAAACTTGGCTGGGCGGCTGGCCGTGTATTGATGGATCGCTTTGACGGTTCCAATCTGATTTTGATCGGTAAAGACACGCGCATCTCCGGTTATATGTTTGAATCAGCCTTACAGGCAGGCTTGATTAACGCGGGTGTAGATGTTGGTCTGCTCGGCCCAATGCCAACCCCCGGCGTTGCCTATTTAACCCGTACCTTCCAAGCGCAAGCGGGTATCGTCATTAGTGCTTCACATAATAGTTACGTCGATAACGGCATTAAATTTTTCGGCGGCAGCGGTACTAAATTGCCTGATGAGTTAGAGCGCTTGATCGAAGAAGAATTAGAGAAGCCCATGGTGACGGCGGAGAAGCTGGGCAAAGCGCGTCGTATTGGCGATGCTTCCGGTCGCTATATTGAATTCTGTAAGGGCACCATGCCCTGGGGCTTTAACCTCAAAGGTCTGCAAATTGTGTTGGACTGCGCCCACGGTGCAACTTACAACATAGCACCAGACGTATTCAGCGAGTTGGGCGCAAAAATTATCCCCATGTTTGTTGAGCCAAACGGCACCAACATCAACCGCAGCTGCGGCTCAACCAAGCCAGAAGCGCTGCAAGAAAAAGTCATCGAAGTAGGTGCGGATTTGGGTATTGCCTTTGATGGTGATGGCGATCGCGTAGTGTTTGTGGACCACAAGGGTGAAATTGTCGATGGTGACGAGCTCCTCTATATCATTGCCAAATACCAGCAGGAATATGCCGGTGGTTGCGATGGTGTTGTGGGTACTCTCATGAGTAACTTCGGTTTTGAGCTGGGTTTAAAAAAAATCGGTGTACCTTTCGCGCGCGCTAAAGTGGGCGATCGTTATGTCATTGAAATGATGCGTCAAAACGGTTGGCGTTTGGGCGGTGAAAACTCCGGTCATATCGTTTGCAGCAACGTAACCACTACAGGCGATGGCATTATTTCCGCGCTGCAGGTTTTATTGGCGATTACGACCTTTGGTGAGTCGCTCTATAAAATCAAAAAAGGCATGAACAAAATGCCGCAGGTCATGATTAATGTTCATATGGCCAAGCGAGTAGATTTAAGTACGGATCAAACTGTACAGGCGGCAGTGAAAGCAACGGAAGAAAAGTTGGCTGGTACTGGTCGCGTGCTCTTGCGTCCATCGGGCACTGAACCTGTTGTGCGTGTTATGGTAGAAGGTGAAGATAAGAGGCAAGTAAAAGAGCTGGCGCAAGAACTCGCCAAAACCGTTGAGCTGGCGTTGAGTTAATCACTAAGCGATAGATCTCGCTCTGAGGTTTGTTTAAAAACTGCTCAGGCTTAAGTTTTCGGGTTATAAGTTGCCATTTTTTGGTCAAGCTATAGCCCGAAAACTGACAAAAAGACCAGAAAAATCAGGGTCTAAACCAAGATTTGGTTGTATGTTCAATTCATCTTAGCTACCATGAGCGCCCGCTTTGGGGGAGGTATTGCTGTTGAACAAAACCAGTCAC